>JAZNOB010000292.1:0-6207 GCA_045580565.1 Ruminococcus sp. | reverse complement strand
TCCGCTGAAGCCGGTAGTATGACCATTTGCCTGGATACGGTGCAAAAACAGCACCTCAGGTGTACCATAGAGGAACGGTTCAAGAGATACCTTTGGAAGATCCTTGATAGGTGTGTCAAGGGAAATTCCGTACTTTGCACTGATCGCACCATAGTACATCATTGCAATAGACTTATCATCAAGGGTATTCCAACCCGGTGCTTTAATTGCTCCCTGACGTATGCTCAGATCCTTGTTGGGCAGGATAAGCTCAGGATCTATCTTCTGGAAGACGCCCAGACCTGTACAATTCTCACACGCACCAAAAGGATTATTGAAGGAGAACATTCTGGGTGAAAGCTCCTCCATGGAAATATCATGGTCGGGGCAAGCATAGTTCTGTGAAAACAGCATTTCCTCCTGACCGACAACATCCACGACAGCAAGTCCGACTGTAAGTGAAAATACAGTTTCAAGGCTGTCACTAAGTCTTGAACGTATGTTATCCTTTACCACAAGACGGTCTACAATGATCTCAATGCTGTGCTTGATGTTTTTTTCAAGTGTAATTTCTTCGGAAAGGTCGTATACGTTGCCGTCAACACGAACACGAACATAGCCTGACTTCTTGGCTCTCTCAAGCTCCTTTGCGTGAGTGCCTTTACGTCCTCTTACAACAGGAGCAAGAAGCTGTACTCTTGTTCCCTCAGGCAGCTGCATTACTTTGTCTACGACCTCATCGACAGTCTGCTGGTGTATTTCCTTTCCGCAAACCGGACAGTGAGGGATACCTATTCTTGCATAAAGAAGTCGCAGATAGTCGTATATTTCAGTGACTGTTCCGACAGTTGATCGTGGATTCTTGGATGTAGTCTTCTGGTCTATGGATATGGCAGGTGAAAGGCCTTCGATGCTGTCAACATCAGGCTTTTCCATCTGTCCGAGAAACATTCTTGCATATGATGAAAGGCTTTCCATGTACCTGCGCTGTCCATCTGCAAAAATTGTATCAAAAGCAAGGGATGACTTACCTGAACCAGAAAGTCCTGTCATAACAACAAGCTTGTCTCTCGGCAGCTCTACGCTGATATTTTTCAGATTATTTGCTCTTGCGCCTTTTATGATTATTTTATCATTCATTATTTCTTCTTTCCCTCCAGTTCCTTTATCTTATCACGGAGATACGCTGCGTGTTCAAATTCAAGCAGCTTTGCAGCCTCCTTCATCTGCTGAGTAAGCTCCTCTATGAGAGCCTGTCTCTCCTTTGCAGTCATCTTAGGCTTTGAGGAAACTGTCTTGTCTACCTCATCCTTTGAGCGTATGTCAATAACATCACGTATATCCTTGCGGATGGTTTTTGGGATTATTCCATGTTCCTTGTTATATGCCATCTGCTTTGTCCGGCGGCGTTCTGTTTCAGTAATAGCACGTTCCATTGAGCCTGTTACTTCGTCTGCATACATGATGACCTGACCGTTGGCATTTCTTGCAGCACGGCCTATAGTCTGTATCATGGATGTCTCGCTTCGAAGGAAGCCTTCCTTATCTGCGTCAAGTATTGCAACAAGAGATACCTCCGGTATATCAAGACCTTCTCTGAGCAGGTTGATGCCTACCAGAACATCGAATTCGCCGAGTCTCAGGTTACGTATTATCTCCATTCGCTCTACTGTATCGACGTCATGATGAAGATATCTTACACGTACGCCCATACCCTCAAGGTAATTTGTAAGATCTTCTGCCATTTTCTTGGTAAGCGTAGTTACAAGCACACGCTCGTCTTTTTCGGCACGCTTCTGTATCTCAGAATACAGGTCTTCGATCTGTCCGCTGACTGGCTTCACAATAATTTCCGGGTCAACAAGTCCTGTAGGACGTATGACCTGTTCGGCGATAACAGCAGAATGCTCCTTCTCAAAATCGCCGGGCGTTGCGCTTACGTATACAGCCTGATTGATATGGTCATAAAATTCTGCGAAATTCAGCGGCCGGTTGTCAAGTGCGCTGGGAAGTCTGAAACCATAGTCAATAAGTGTGGTCTTGCGTGCTCTGTCGCCTGCGGACATCGCCCTTACCTGAGGCAGCGTTACGTGACTTTCATCCACCACAAGAAGGAAATCCTCCGGAAAATGGTCGATAAGCGTCATAGGCGTACTTCCCGGCTCTCTGCCTGCAAGAACTCTGGAATAATTCTCAATTCCCGTACAGAACCCTATTTCCTGAAGCATTTCCATATCATAATGAGTCCTCTGCTCGATACGCTGTGCCTCAATAAGCTTATTATTCATCTCAAAGAATGCGATACGCTCCTGAAGCTCTGTCTCAAGCTCCTCTATGGCACGGCTTACCTTATCGCTGCCTACAACATAGTGAGACGCAGGAAAAATTGCAGCATGGGTGAGTCTTCCCAGAATCTCGCCGGTAACAACATTTATCTCAGTTATACGGTCGATCTCGTCACCGAAAAACTCTATTCGCACAGCGGTATCATTGTAGCTTGCAGGAAATATCTCCACAACATCCCCACGTACTCTGAACTTATTTCTGGTGAAATTTATATCGTTTCGCTCGTACTGGATTCCTACAAGCTCGTCGATAAGCTGGTCACGGGATTTCTCCATGCCAAGGCGCACTGAAACCGCCATTGCACGGTATTCCTCAGGGCTGCCCAAGGAGTAGATACATGACACACTGGCTACTATTATAACATCCCTTCGCTCAGCAAGAGCCATTGTAGCAGAGTGACGCAGCTTGTCGATATCATCATTGATAGAGGAATCCTTTTCAATATAGCTGTCTGTGCTGGGAACGTAAGCCTCAGGCTGATAGTAGTCGTAGTAGCTTACAAAATACTCCACCGCATTATTCGGAAAGAATTCCTTGAACTCAGAGCACAGCTGTGCTGCAAGAATCTTATTATGGGCAAGAACAAGGGTAGGCTTATTGACTTGCGCAATAACATTTGCGATTGTATATGTTTTACCAGAACCTGTAACTCCAAGAAGCGTCTGCTCCTTATTGCCGCTGTTTATGCTGTTTACAAGAGCGTTTATAGCCTCTGGCTGGTCACCGGAGGGTTTATACTCAGATACAAGCTCAAAACGATCCATACACTGCTCCTTTTATTGATAATAGTTATTGATTACATTATAACACATTTCATCCTTACGGTCAATACCATCATTATATGTGCTTTCACTTATTCTGTGAAATATTCAGCATATAATGCTTTTCACGATACTGCTTGGGAGTCATTCCGTTGATTTTCCTGAATACGCTTATAAAGGCACTCTGGGAAGAGAATCCCAGCGCAAGTGAGATATCCAGATACGAAAAATCCGAAAACTTCAAGAAATTTTCAGCGGTAGTGATTTTGGCACGTGTAACAAACTCTTTTATCGTCATTCCTTTTTCCTTCTGAAAAAGCTTAGACAGATAGGTAGAATTAAGTCCGGTCACATCAGCAAGCGCTTTTACCGACAGCTCCTCATTAAGATGCTCATATATATAGTCAATACACTTTCTGATATGAAGGGATACAACATTTTCCTTTTTAAGTGCGTGCATTCTTTCTGCAAAATCTACCTGCATCTCCTCCAGAAGATCAATGATCTCATCAGCTGACTTGCATTTGTCAGCACGCTGAATGTATA
Organism: Ruminococcus sp.; assembly: GCA_045580565.1. GTDB lineage: Bacteria > Bacillota > Clostridia > Oscillospirales > Ruminococcaceae > Ruminococcus_C. Next base: position 2,575 of record JAZNOB010000292.1, on the reverse strand, counting down.
TATCACTGAGCGTATATGCCGTATCATGTCCCAGTCCGCCCTCAACGCAGACTCTTGATGTAAGAGCCGCAGATACAACAAAATGGTACATTACATTGCGCACCGGATCGTCCGACAGCTTACCTTTGCCTGCAAGAAAGTTCTTTTTGATCCTGTCAAAATTCTTACGTACCTGCTCTACGTCACCGGAGCATATCGTCATGTATTTCTCAAATTCAGAGTGAAAGGGAGTTCTTGTAAAGCCGTCGTTTTTCTGAACGTAAAGTCTGTAATTAAGGTCCTTATTTGTATTCATATTTATCATCCTTGTATGCAAAATATTGCTGAATCATGCGTTTTACTTGGACTTATATTATACCACGTTTTTGGTATGAATGCAAGATTCCTGATATAAATTAACAATGGAATTGATTATAATAAGGGTGAATTAAGGAGGTATTTTTATGGCACAGACATACGATCTTACAAGAGGCAGGGTTACGCCTCTTATACTCAGGTTTTTCTTCCCGATGTTTTTCACCAATATGCTCCAGCAGATTTATACTGTAGCAGATACCGCCATCGTTGGCAAGGGTCTTGGTGACAATGCTCTCGCTGCAGTAGGAAATATGTCATCCCTGACATTTCTTATCATAGGCTTTTCCATGGGACTTGCGAACGGATTCTCCGTATCTATCGCTCAGAACTTCGGTGCGAAAAAGTACGATCAGCTCCGTAAGTCGATCGCATCATCAATAGTACTTTCCGGCATAATCGCATTGCTGCTCACGTTTTTCAGCACATTTTTCCTGCTGCCCATTCTTAATCTCATACGCACTGACGAAGCTATCATCAGTGACAGCCTGAAATACGGTTATATTATATTCGGCGGACTCACAGCAACTATTGCTTATAATCTCTGCGCCTGCATTCTTCGTGCATTGGGCGACAGCAAGACTCCGTTTATCGCTATCATCATTTCTACTGTTCTGAATATCATTCTCAATTGCGTTTTCATTTTCGGCATGGGAACAGGCGTGGAGGGTGCAGCGGCAGCTACTATATTCTCCCAGCTTCTTTCTGCAGGCATATGCTATGTAAGACTTCGCAAAATTGAAGTTATCAGACTCTCTTTCAGCGATTTCAAAGCTGGATTTGCAATGTACGGCGACCTTATCAGAAACGGTCTGCCAATGGCTCTTATGAATTCCATCACAGCAATAGGATGTATGGTAGTACAGTACTTCGTAAATGGTCTTGGCGTAGCGTATACATCCGCATATTCTGCTTGCAGCAGATATATCAACCTGTTTATGCAGCCTGCTTGCACTGCCGGATTTACTATGTCATCTTTTACCAGCCAGAATTTCGGTGCTGAGAAATACAGCCGTATCAAAGAAGGTCTTCGTGTATGCCTGTCAATTGCAGCGATTGCGTATGTGCTTCTCGGTTCGGTTATGCTTCTGTTCCCTGAACAGCTGGCAAGGCTCATGCTCAACGGCGATGAACCTGTACACCTTGCAATGCAGTTCCTGCCTATATGCGGCGCAATGCTTTTCTGCGTTGATTTCCTTTTCATATTCAGAAGTGCGGTTCAGGGCATGGGACGCCCCCTTATCCCTATGGTTTCAGGCATTATTGAAATGCTCATGCGTATATCTGTTATCGTTGCCTGCATTTCAGATATCGGTTTCAAGGCAACTGCGTATGCAGAGGTCGTTGCATGGGCAGGAGCACTTCTGCTCAACTTCTTTGCATATCAGGTACTCATCAACAGGTATTTACGGAAAAGCACCGGTGTGCGCCGGAGATTTTCCATGATCAGAATATAAAACCACGAAAGGAACGATTTTATGAATAACTTTAACTTCCACAGCCCAACAGAATTTGTGTTCGGAAAAGGTACTGAGAACGACTGCGGCAGATATGTAAAGAAGCACGGCGGCACAAAGGTTCTCATCCACTATGGCTCCGGCTCAGCTGTAAGATCCGGTCTTATCGGCAGAGTTGAAAAATCTCTGCAGGAGTGCGGTATCCCTTATGTAATGCTGGGCGGCGTTCAGCCGAATCCTCGTGACACAAAGGTTTATGAGGGCATTGAGCTTTGCAGAAAGGAAAACGTAGATTTTATCCTGTCTGTAGGCGGCGGCTCATGTATCGACTCATCAAAGGCTATTGCGCTGGGCGTACCTTATGATGGTGACTTCTGGGATTTCTACGGTACCGGCAAGAAGGTTGAAAAGGCTCTGCCTATCGGCACGGTTCTGACTATTGCTGCTGCCGGAAGCGAAGGCTCAGACGGCTCAGTAATCACCAAGGAAGAAGGCGGCTGGAAGCGTGACTGCTGCGATGATATGCTCCGACCTAAGTTCTCTGTTCTTAACCCTGAGCTTACTCAGACACTTCCGCCTTATCAGACCGCCTGCGGTGCTACTGATATTATGGCTCACGTTTTTGAGAGATACTTCACTAACACTCCTGAGGTAGAAATAACCGACCGTCTTTGCGAGGCTGTGCTCCTTACTATGATTAAAGAGACTCCCAGAGCTATAAAAAATCCTGATAACTACGAAGCACGTGCAAATATTATGTGGGC
>JAZNOB010000291.1:0-4135 GCA_045580565.1 Ruminococcus sp. | reverse complement strand
TAGGCTATCTCACAGCGTCCATCAAGAGCATCGGCGATACTCAGGTAGGCGATACCGTTACTCTGGACGATAATCCCTGTGCAGAGCCTCTGCCCGGCTATCGTCAGGCAAATCCTATGGTATTCTCCGGTATTTATCCTGCTGACGGCGCAAAGTACGGCGATCTCCGTGAGGCTCTGGAAAAGCTTCAGCTCAACGACGCTTCTCTCACATTTGAGCCGGAAACATCTATCGCACTGGGCTTCGGCTTCCGATGCGGCTTCCTCGGTCTCCTCCATATGGAAATTATTCAGGAAAGACTTGAGCGTGAATATAACCTCGACCTTATCACAACTGCGCCGTCGGTTATCTACAAGGTAACTCTTACAAGCGGCGAAGTCCTCAATATCGACAACCCTACAAACTATCCTGATCCTGCTGTTATCCGCCAGGCGGAAGAACCTATGGTCAAGGCTGAGATACTCACTCCCTCTGATTTTGTCGGCAATGTAATGGATCTCTGTCAGAACAGACGAGGCGTTTTCCACGATATGCAGTATATCGACGATACACGAGTAAGCCTTAAATATGACCTGCCGCTGAATGAGATCGTTTATGACTTCTTCGACGTTCTGAAATCCCGAACAAAGGGCTACGCTTCATTCGATTATGAGCTGAGCGAATATGCTCCCTCAAAGCTTGTAAAGCTTGATATACTCCTGAACGGCGACGTTGTGGACGCACTTTCCTTTATCATCCACGCTGACAAGGCGTATGAAAAGGCAAGAAAGATGGTTGAACGTCTTAAAGAGAATATTCCGAGACAGCTTTTTGAAGTACCTGTACAGGCTGCTATCGGCGGCAAGATCATCGCAAGAGAAACTATCAAGGCTATGCGTAAGGACGTTCTTGCTAAATGCTACGGCGGCGATATTACACGTAAAAAGAAGCTTCTGGAAAAGCAGAAGGAAGGCAAGAAGAGAATGCGTTCACTTGGTACTGTAGAAGTTCCGCAGGAAGCATTCATGAGCGTTCTGAAGCTTGACACTGAATAAGGAGTGATACTATGAGCAATAACAAGGTTTCTATCTATAACTGCCCTCACTGCGGCGAGAAGACCTTTAATCCGCTGACAAAGGCAATGGCAGGCGGTCTTAATTCAAGAGGAAAGGTATGCACATCCTGCGGCAGACGCTGCTGCAACGGTCAGGTATCTACTGTTGTAAATGCCATTGTTTATGTAATAGCACTGGTAGGCGTTGTGCTGTCATATCTTTTTGTAAACAACAATATGCTTGCATTTGCTCTTATGGCAGGCTGCATTCTTGCAGCTTTCCTGCTGTGCAGGATATTTGACGCATTCTTCATACCTATGACAAAGGTGATAAGAAATGACATCAGAAGCTAAAAGTCTTGGAATCTATATCCATGTGCCCTTCTGTATAAGAAAATGTCCCTACTGTGATTTTTATTCATGTGAAAACAGCCTGCATAAGCGTGACGCTTACGTGCAGGCTGTCTGCCGTAATTTAAGGCATTACGGTGACGGAACGGCTGTTGATACAATATACTTCGGCGGAGGAACGCCCTCGCTTCTTACGCCTCTGCATATAGAGGAAATACTGTACACAGCAGGAGAAGCCTTCACGCTGAGAGAGCCAGAGATAACAATGGAGGTAAATCCCGGTGCGGTTACAGAGGATATTCTGATAGAATACCGCCGTGCAGGAGTGAACCGTATTTCCATAGGTGTTCAGGACTTGCACGATGACGCACTGAAATCTCTGGGCAGACTTCACACAGCTCAGCAGGCGATAGATACTGTTCATGCTGCAAGGAACGCCGGCTTTGACAACATCTCATGTGACCTGATGATAGGCACAAAGGGGCAGACTTCAGACAGACTTTCTGTGACAATGGAAAAGCTAACGGCTCTTCCCATAAAGCATATTTCAGCATATCTTCTGAAAATTGAAGATGGCACTCCTTATGCAAAGCAGAAAATGCAGGCTGATGTTCCCGATGAGGATGAAGCCGCTGACCTTTATTTGCAGATGGTGCGTTTTATGGAAGAAAAGGGCTTTTGTCAGTACGAGATATCAAACTTTGCTAGGAAAGGCTTTGAGAGCCGTCACAACTGCCGTTACTGGAAGTGTCAGCCCTATCTCGGCATAGGCGCTGCGGCGCATTCCTGCATGGATACAAGATTTTATGTACCGTCTGACATTGATAAGTTCATTGAAGCAGAACGTCAGACAGAAGTTATTGATGACGAAAAACCTTGCACAATGGAAGAACGCATCATGCTTGGACTGAGACTTTCAGAAGGCATTCCGGAGGAGTGGCTGGATGAGTCTCAGATGCAGAAAGTCCGGTGTTTCGCCAAAAACGGGCTTATGAAAATATCTGATGGCTCTGTACGATTTACACCAGCGGGATTCCTTGTGTCAAATGGAGTACTTGCGGAGATTTTGTAAGTCATAGCAAAAGAATAAACATAGAAAGGCTGCACCGGAATAATATCCGGTGCAGCCTTTACTTTATATGGAATTATTCAGAAATCAGGTCAAACCCTTACTTTCTCTTTCTGCTTACAGCCGCAATAGCTGCTATTACTACAAGAGAAGCACTTACGGGAACGATCATCATTGCATCATCAGAAGTCTTGGGAGAGCTTGTTGAACCGCCCTTTCTGTTAGTGGTCTTCTTTGTAGTCTGCTTTGCTGTAGTTGTTGTACCTGTTGTAGTAGTTGTTGTTCCGGTAGTTGTTGTTGTGGTGATAGTAGTTGTGGTGGTAGTTGTAGTGGTTGTAGTGGTAGTGGTAGTTGTTGTGGTTCCATCAGTAGCCATAGGTATGAGACGGTCATACATATCAACGATCATGCCATTCTGAGGCTGTCTTACTCCATCCTCATCAATGATATAAAGCACGCTGCCTGTGATAACAAATTCAATAGAATCTGCAAGCTCAAATCCAGAAGGAGCTGACACCTCAACCAGTTCGTATACTACATCCTCAGCCAGATTCTCGATCTGATAGGACTTGCCGTCTGTGGTCCACTCATAAAGCACACTGTCATTGCTGCGGAGCTGGAGGACAGCACCTGCAACGTGATTTCCTGTAGCTGTGTTTCCGCTAAGCTCAAGCTTGTTGATGCTGATGAGATACATTACAGGACGTGTTGTGGTTATAGTAGTTGTTGTTGTTGTCGTTGTTGTATCAGTAGTCTCTGTACCGGATGTGGTTGTGGTGGTGGTTGTCGTCGTTGTAGTTGTAGTTGTAGTGGTTGTGGTCGTCTCAATTACCTTCTCGTCGTACATACGGATAACGCCGTTTGACGGTGTAATTGTATCATCTTCACCGATGATGTAGATTTCCTCGCCAATAACCTTGAATTCAATAGGCTGTGCATAGTAGTAACCTGCAGGCGGAGCGATTTCAGACAGAGTATAGATGATATCTTCCTTCAGTCCATCTACTTCATATACAGAACCGTCTGTCTTCCATGTAGCGATCACTGTTCCGTCATCAGCCGTGATCTTCAGCATCGCACCAGTCAGATGGTCACCTATCTCACCGCTTATGAGTTCAAGCTTAGCTACGCCGACCTTTGCAGTTGCTTCTGTTGTTGTGGTAGTGGTTGTAGTAGTTGTTGTTGTAGATGTGGTAGTAGATGTGGTGGTAGTTGTTGTTGATGTAGTTGTTGTAGTTGTCGTAGTAGTTGTTGTAGTTGTTGTTGCAGTTGTTGTAGTAGTCGTAGCATCTTCAGATGCCAGCGGTGTACCGGTCTTTGTAGTTGTTGCAGTTGTTGTTGCTGTCACAGTAGGTCTTGTTGTCGTTGTAGTAGTTGCTGTTGTGGTCGGGCCTATAAACTCTGTTGTTATAGTAGTTGTAGCAGAAGATGTGGTAGTTGAGGTCGTAGTTGTTGCAGATGTTGTTGTTGTAGTAGCTGTTGTAGTCGGGCCTATGAAATCTGTTGAAGTAGTAGTGGTAGTTGTCGTAGGCTTGGGCGTAGTTGTGGTGGTTGTCGTAGTGGTGGGCTTTGGTGTTGTGGTGGTAGTTGTAGTCGTTGTAGGCTTGGGTGTGGTCGTTGTTGTGGTGGTTGTGGTTGTTGTAGTCGTTGTAGTGGTCGTGGTCGTTGTGGTAGTAGTGGTG
>JAZNOB010000290.1:0-9145 GCA_045580565.1 Ruminococcus sp. | reverse complement strand
AAGCTCTCCTACGAATTTCACCTCTGCCCGCTCCTGTATATGCTCAGGAGAAGCTTCCGGCTCAGGCTCATCCTGAATTACCAAAGACTGTTCAGCTGTTTCAGCGGATCTCACAGAAGCACTCTCCTCTGACGGCTTCTGCTCATATGCGTGATATTCATATGCTGGCTGCAGAGGCTCAGAACTGTACATTTCATATGGCTCCGGAGCTGACTCATGTTTATCAGGAATATCTACATAGATCTGCTCACGAACCTCCGGCTCGGAAGGTCTTGCCTGAGGGACAGGGCTTACAATAGAAACCGGACTGCCGCACACAGACGTCTCCTGACTTTCTATCTCATCCTCAAAGGAACTGAAAGGCTCTTTCATTGGCTTCTCATTGAAACGCATCTCCGGAATAACTGGCTGCGTATATACCGGCTCCTCAGGTATGGGAGCAGTCCAGTCAGTGATTGCCTTGGGGCGCTGTATCTGAAATTCATATATAAGACCACTCTGCATAAGAGCATTCTTGATACCAAAATACAAGCCATCGGTTACACTTTTCTCATTGGTAAACCTGACCTCAGCCTTAGTAGGATGCACATTTACATCAAGGTCTGAAGCGTTCATAGACAGAGTAAGCACACATGAGGGAAACTTGCCTGTCATTATTAGGTTCTCATAAGCGTTCTCTACAGCTGAGCTGCATACTCGTGAGCGCACATATCGTCCGTTTATAAAGAAATTCTGGAACGAACGGCTTGATTTCGCATATAGCGGCTTGCAGGTATACCCCTCTATATGTATATACCCGTCATCATATTCTACCGGAACCATATCATGAGCAAATTCCTTGCCATATATGGCATATATTGCCGCATACAGGTCACCGCTGCCGTCTGTGCAGAATTCAAGTCTGTTGTCACGTATCATCTGGAATGCTATACCAGGATGGGACAGAGCTATCTTCTGAACTATCTGGCTGACTGCATTGGCCTCGGATACATCCTTTTTCATGAAACGCTGACGAACAGGCACGTTATAAAAAAGGTCACGGATAATAATAGTCGTTCCGTCAGGACAGCCTGTCTGCTCCGGCTCTCCTTCTGGGACACTGCCGTTTATATCGTAGCGTGTACCGTAGGGGTTCTCACGCCTCTTTGTAAGCAGACTCACCTTCGCTACAGCAGAAATCGAAGCAAGAGCCTCACCTCTGAAGCCGAGGGTATATATGCTGTCAAGATCGTCCTTAACGCTTATCTTGCTTGTAGCATGGCGCAGAAATGCAGTAGGCACATCCTCAGGATGCATTCCGCAGCCATCGTCAGTAATACGCATATAAGTTGTGCCGCCTCGTTTTATCTCTACTGTAATATGCCTTGCGTCTGCGTCAATTGCATTTTCCACGACTTCTTTAATTACAGAGGCAGGTCTTTCTATGACCTCACCTGCTGCAATAAGCTCGGATATTTCTTTGCTAAGGACAGAAATCTGTGCCATATAAGACGCCTCCTCTCTGGTTTTTTATTCACGCAGAAGCTTCAGCGCTTCTACAAGAAGCTCTCTGCATTCCCTGTCTGACAGCTCATCAGGATTGGTCTGGCGGAGCATACCTATCGCCTGCTCACGCTGAAGATCTGCAAAGCTTATCTGTCCGCTGTCTGAAACTGCCGTCTCATTCCCCTTGGCAGCGTTAAGCTCCATTTCTGTAAGCAGCTTTCTCGCACGCTTTACAACCTGCTCCGGAAGTCCTGCAAGCTTTGCTACCTCGATACCATAACTGTCGTCGGTGCCGCCCGGAACTATCTTTCTCAGGAAGCGTATGGTATCGCTGTGCTTCTTTACAGCAATGCTGTAATTCTTAACTCCGTCGAGAGTATTTTCAAGGTCTATAAGCTCATGGTAATGAGTTGCAAACATTGTCTTGCAGCCGATCTTCTTACTGCTGATGTATTCTGCAACAGCTCTTGCAATGCTTATTCCGTCAAAGGTGGATGTTCCTCGTCCTACCTCGTCAAGAATAACAAGGCTGTTTTTTGTGGCATATCTGAGAATATCAGACACCTCGTGCATCTCAACCATAAAGGTACTCTGACCGGAAGTAAGGTCATCGGATGCTCCTACTCTGGTGAAGATCTTGTCCACAACGGAAATCTTGGCATACTCCGCCGGAACGAAGCAGCCTATCTGCGCCATGAGCGTAATAAGCGCAACCTGACGCATATATGTAGACTTACCTGACATATTTGGACCGGTTATCAGCATCATCCTGTTATCTTTAAGGTCAAGGTATGTATCATTGGGAACGAACATCTCATCCTCAAGCATACGCTCAACTACCGGATGTCTGCCGTTTCTTATCTGAATAATGCCGTCCAGCGCTATCTCAGGCTTTGTATACTGATTCTCGATAGAAACATTCGCAAAAGCACATAGTACGTCAAGCTGAGCCACAGCGTCTGCGGTTTCCTGCACGCTTTTAAGCTGGGATGCCAGAGTCTCCCTGACCTCTGCAAATAATGCTTCTTCAAGTCTCAGCGCCTTTTCCTTTGCGCCGAGGATATCATTCTCCGCCTTTTTAAGCTCCTCAGTGATAAATCTTTCGCAGTTAGCAAGAGTCTGCTTGCGGATATAGTGAGGCGGTATCCTGTCGTAATATGAGCGTGTCACCTCGATATAATAACCGAATACACGATTGAACCCTATTTTCAGATTCTTGATTCCCGTAGCTTCCCTTTCATTCTCAGCGATCTGTTCAAGATAATCATTGCCGCCGTTCATAATGGTACGCAGACGGTCAAGGTCAGGACTGAAGCCCTCCGCAATAACGCCGCCGTCCTTCACAGAAACGGGTGGGTTGTCAATAATAGCCCTTTCCACAAGCTCAGCCACTGAGTCAAGAGGTGATATCTGTGCGTCAAGCCTTGAAAGAAGCTTTATATCAGAAAACTTCTTCAGTTCTGCCTTCAAAGCAGGCAGCTGGGCAGCGGTAGCAGCAAGAGCCTTCAGGTCTCTGGGAGTTGCAGTCTTATAGAGAACTCTCGTCATTAGACGTTCAAGGTCATACATACTATCGAGTATCTCACGAAGCTCCATAAGACCTACGCTCTTTTTCACAAGTGCACCTACAGCGTCAAGTCGTGCCATGATCTTTACCGGCTGAACAAGAGGCTGCTCAATCCAGCTTTTCAGCATACGTCTTCCCATGGAGGTCTCAGCGGCGTTCAGAAGCCAGAGGAGAGAGCCTTTCTTCTCCTTATCTCTGAGAGTTTCGGTAAGCTCCAGATTGCGCCTTGCATTGAGGTCAAGACCAAGGTAAGCGTCGGCATCGCATATTTCTATGGAAATAAAACGTCCGATGTTGTTTTTCTGTGTATCACAGATATAGTCAAACATACCGCACACAGCAGAAAGGTCTGCTCCGTCATTGGTAAGACCCAGCATATCAGGTGACGGTGCGCCCAGCTGCTCGCAAACGAAGCTGCTGTGCTTATCCGGAGAAAAGCAGGAAGCGTCACGCACTGTAACCGCACAGCGGAGACGAACCTTGATGAAGTTCATCACAGCATAGAATCCGGTGACGCTTTCGGAGAGTATGACCTCTGCCGGAGAAAAACGTGACAGTGCATCAATTATTTTTTCCTCATGCTGTTCAGTTATGGGCGGCATAGCCTGAAGCTCACCGGTCGAAAGATCAGCAAAGCAAAGACCAGCGCTGCCGTCGGCTGCTCTGTAAATACAGCCAATATAATTATTGGTTCCGTCATCAAGCATATTGCTCTCAATGAGAGTTCCGGGAGTAACGATCCTGACAATACCTCTCTCCACCATACCCTTTGACTGAGACGGATCGGTAAGCTGCTCGCAGATAGCGATCTTATATCCCTTTTCCACCAGTCTTTTCAGGTATATATCAACGCTGTGATGAGGCACTCCGCACATAGGAGCTCTCTCCGGCAGTCCGCAGTCTCTTCCTGTAAGAGTAAGCTCCAGTTCACGGGAGACTCTCACAGCATCGTCAAAAAACATCTCATAAAAGTCACCCAGACGGTAGAATATCACACAGTCCGGATTAGCCTCCTTTACGGAAACGTAATGCTGCATCATGGGTGAAAGCTTTGTCTTATCTATTGTCATATCACACCCTCGATCAGTGACAGCCAGCACCGCAGGACGCACAGTTTCCGCTGCATCCTCCCATTGACGGATGGCAGGTATCCGGATCCTCGCCGTTCATACAAAGAGTGATTATAGCGTCGACCTCCTGCATCATTGCATCCATCTCAAGTTTTGCTGCCTGAAACTCCTTCATGCCGTCAGTTGCAAGTATAGCCTCGTACTTTTCGTCAAGCTCATTTTCCATCTTAGCAAGCTTCTCTGCATCAGCATCTTCCTTCTGGGATTCACGCTGGTAATTCATTCGTCCCAGCTGAAAGTCACCTATCTGCTGCTGTAATTCTTCATTTGCATCGTTTGACTTTTTAGCAGCTGTATAACGCTTATATCGGCAGTCTGCCTGAATGCTCTTTCCAAGAGCACGTACTGCTTCATCTACTGTCATCATTTCATTTTCCTCCTTATACAAGCTCACCGCTTACCGCCCAGTTGCGGGAATCGGTTATCTTTACATTTACGAATGTTCCTATCAGAGATTTATCGCCCTTGAACTCAACTATGGTAAAGGCACTGGTCTTTCCGAACAGCCAGCCCTCACCCTGCTTACTTTCGCCCTCAACAAGTACACACTCAGTCTTTCCCACGAAACGCTTGTAGTTCTCAGTTGCCACCTCACGCTGAAGCTTTAAGAGCCTGTCCATTCTTGTGCGCTTCTCGGCATCGGGAGTAGCATCCTCCATTTCAGCCGCCTTTGTACCGCTGCGTTTTGAATATATGAATGTAAAGATATTGTCATACTTCACTCGCTCAACAAGCTTTAAGGTATCTTCAAATTCCTCGTTTGTTTCATTTGGGAAGCCTACCATGATATCGCTTGACAGCGCAAAGCCCTCGTATCTCTCACGGAGATAGTCTACTGTCTCCAGATATTTCTCTGCCGTGTAATGACGGTTCATGCGTCTGAGAACAGAATCGCTTCCGCACTGTACCGGCAGATGAAGATGTTTAGCGACCTTGTCACATTCGAGGATCGCATCCAGCAGATCCTTGCCCGCATCCTTGGGATGAGATGACATAAAGCGTATCCAAAAGTCACCCTCAATCTCATTGAGTCTTCTCAGAAGCTGTGCAAAGGTCATGCCGCCCTCTATATCATTGCCGTAGGAATTTACGTTCTGTCCAAGAAGCATTATCTCCTTGTAGCCCTTTGCTGCAAGCTCCTCAACTTCCTTTATAATGACTTCTGCACTGCGGCTTCGCTCTCTGCCACGCACATACGGCACTATACAGTATGTGCAGAAATTATTGCAGCCAAACATTATAGGCACTGAAGCCTTGAAGCTGCTCTCTCTTATCTGGTCATCGGCACCAAATTCCTCACGATATTCAGCCATATCGTATGTCAGCTTCTTACCTTCATAATGTTCAAGAAGAAGTCTCGGAAGCTGACTGAGGGCAGATGTGCCGAACAGAATATCCACAAATGGATAGTGGCTCTTTACCTTCTCGATAGTCTTAGGCTCCTGTGCCATACATCCGCAGAGAATGATTATTACATTCGGATTCTGCTTCTTGTACTTCTTCATATTTCCAAGAGTTCCGTAAACCGTATCCTCTGCGCTCTCACGGACAGCGCAGGTATTCAGCAAAATAAGGTCTGATTCCTCATATTTATCTGTAAACGAGAATCCCAGAGAATCAAGGATCCCCTTCATCTTTTCGCCGTCTGAAACATTAAGCTGACATCCGAAGCTGTGTACATACGCTTTAGCACCCTTACGGCTGCACATTTTTACGTACTTGCGTACCTTTTCAGCTTCAGCAGATGTTCTGACATCTTTAGCATCTATATTCATGAATAAACCTCTCTTTAAAAATGGCGTTACAAATATAATTATATCACATCTGCACAGCCATTTCAAGTTATTTTTTCGCTCATCCGGCACTTTACCGGCAATTTTTTGATATTTCCTGTCGATGTCCGCTATTTTACCTGAGCAGTTGCAGTACAGCATAAATTATGGTATAATAGCATACAGGACTTTCCCATGATTTTCAGGGAGCTATCCAGAATTTCACACATAAAAATCACATTGCCGGAATAGAATATAAGCAGGTCACAGATTTCATCAGAGGTCTGAGACTCAGCTTACCGTTTCTCTTGATGAAACGGACCAACAACAGACGCTGCTCCTGCGCAGTGTTTTACATAAACTTAACCGGCAGCTTATACTCTCCTTGCTGTCGGTTTTTTGTTGTGGAGGAAAAATATGCACGAGCTTTATGGAAACCAGCGTTATTATGCGCTGCATCAGTATTATAAAAAAACATTCGGCAGGAAAATCCAGAAGGCTGTAATCGACGGAGACTTTACCTGCCCCAACAAGGACGGAAGTCTCAGTGACAAGGGATGTCTCTTCTGCGACGGCGGCAGCGGATATTTCACCGGAAAAGGCACCATAACCGACCAGCTTCAGGCAGAAAAAAAGCGTATATACGCAAAAACGCCTGATGCAGGCATTATAGCCTACTTTCAGGCGAATACAAATACATACGCACCATTGAACATTCTTAGAGAACGCTATGAGGAGGCGCTTTCGGACAAGGATGTTGTCGGTATATCCATAGGTACACGGGCAGACTGCATTGACGAGGAGATACTTGACTATCTCCATGAGCTTTCAGGACGTACACGGCTTACAGTTGAGATCGGACTTCAGACTATACACGAGAAAACGGCTGAAAGAATGAACCTTTGCTGCAAAAGGGAAACTATCAGCAGGTGCGTACAGAAGCTTAAAGAAAGAGGCATACGTGTATGCCTGCACATCATTAACGGTCTTCCCTATGAAACCCATGAACAGATGCTTGAAACAGTGCAGGAAGCTGCTTTATGGCAGCCGGACGCTGTAAAGATACAGCTGCTTCATGTGATAGATGGAACGCCTCTTGCAGAAATGTACAAAAGCGAACACTTCCCTGTTCTATCAGAGGATGAATATGCTGAGCTGATCGTAAAGCAGCTGGAATATCTTCCGCCGTTTACCGTATGCGAAAGGCTCACTGGCGACGGTGACGCAGAAAAGCTTATCGCACCGCTGTGGAGCATACGAAAAATGCACGTGCTTAACCGTATAGCTCAGCTTCAGAAGCAGTATGACAGCTGGCAGGGAAAGAGGTTCGGATAACAAAGCACCCGACAAAACAGCAAATAGCAGTAAGACAAGGAGCTTCTGAAAAATTGGATTTTTAATCAGAATGTGAAGCTTATGATTTGTTATTTATATGAGATTTTCGGGAGAATCCTGTATAATAATCCGAAGCTGTACATCAGGACTTTTACGCATTTTCAAAAGCGGCACCCAGTCATCTTCAATGGTTTTTTCACCTGTCAGCTCAAAGCCGTGCTTTTGGTAGAATGCAATTCCCCGTGTATTATATTCAAGCACCCATAGCCAGGAGGCATTCATATTGCTGACAGCGAAATCAAACAGCTTTGCACCGATCCCCTGATTCTGGAACTGCGGCTCTACGAACAGCTTTTCGATCTCATCACCTGAAATACGGATGATCCCTTTTACAACGCCATCATCGTATACAAAGGTATTACGAAGTGCTTCTGTACCTTCCGCATATTCAGATGCCATCCCCACAACATTCAGTTCCCCGAAATAGAACGGCTCATTGCGGAAGAACGGATAAAAATTGACACGGTAATTGGTAACGATGATTTCAGCAATGCGGGAAGCGTCTGAGGCCAGCGCTGGTCTTACAAAATTCATTTCTATCGCCTGTCCTTTCTGAATTTCCATTTGCCTGGCTAATTATACCACACAAAGGCATACAAATCAAGCCTTGTGCACTCTCTTACAGCATTCACAAGGCTTTTTCTTTCGATAGGTTCATCATAAGATAAAAAATAATCCGAACACTCTATCAATCTGAATGGTGTCCGGATTATTACTGTTTGGTGCCGCTGACCGGACTTGAACCGGTACGGATGTTACTCCGAGGGATTTTAAGTCCCTTGTGTCTGCCGATTCCACCACAGCGGCTGATCGACTTTAATATTATATCACAACAGCGACTGTTTGTCAAGAAAAATATTCCGATATTTTGCAAAGCTGAATACACATATTAAAAATACGCCCTCTTAATCATCGAAATAAGAGGGCGTATAATGCTGCATTTTGACTTAATGTAGAAACTGATCTTGAATCAGCTTCTTGCCATTCCGTCAACGCTAAGAACAACGCCGGTAATATAGGAAGCTTCATCAGATGCAAGGAATACAAAAGCATTTGCAATATCCTCGGGCTGACCGAGACGTCTAAGAGGAATCTGCTGGATAAGAGGCTCGATAACCTCCTTGGGCACAGCCTTCATCATGTCAGTTTCAGTGATACCAGGAGCAACAGCATTTACTCTGATACCCTTAGGGCCCAGCTCACGTGCAAGAGAAAGGGTGAAGCCATTTACTGCAAACTTTGATGCAGGATAAGCAATACCGCTCGGCTGGCCATATTTGCTTACCATAGAAGATGTGTTGAGAATAACACCGCTGCCGTTTTCCATCATACAGTCAACAGCTGCTTTAGCTGCGTTGAACACACCCTTGACGTTCAGATCCATTACCTTGGTAAAGGTCTCCTCAGTATAATTGCTGAACGGTGTGCTCTCAGAAACACCGGCATTATTTACAAGAATATCAATTCTGCCGAAGCGTGAGCATATATCATCAAAAGCCGCCTTAACATCAGCAAGGCTTCCCAGATCAGGGCTTATTCCCTCAACAGTTGAATCAGGATAAAGTTCACGGAGCTTGTCCGCCGCCTTGTCTGCATTTGCCTTACTGCTTGCTGTAATGATTACAGAAGCACCTTCTCTCAGAAATGCGGATGCAGTAGCAAAGCCTATTCCTCTGCTTCCGCCTGTAATAATAGCAACCTTGTTCTCAAGTCTCATGGGGATACCTCCTGTAGTTAATAACAAATTCTGTGCTTATTATTATACACGACACATATTGATATAATATGAATATTAG
>JAZNOB010000289.1:0-2986 GCA_045580565.1 Ruminococcus sp. | reverse complement strand
CTCGCCCTTTGTATCGGTGAGAAATTCGCTCTTGTAGCCGAAAAGTCCTCTTGACGGAATAAGGAATGTTATCCTTGTTCTGCCGCCCTGAGGGTGCATATCCTGCATTTCAGCCTTTCTTGTGCCGAGCTTTTCCATTACTGCGCCTACGTTTTCTTCAGGAACGTCGATGATGACCTCTTCGATAGGCTCACAGAGAACGCCGTCTATCTCCTGATAGAGAACTCTCGGTGTGGATACGCCCAGCTCATAGCCCTCACGGCGCATATTTTCTATGAGAATCGACAGGTGCATCTCTCCTCTGCCTGCCACACGGAAAGCGTCGGTGCTGTCGGTTTCCGTTACTCTCAGTGAAACGTCCTTGAGAAGCTCCTTCATAAGTCTGTCACGGAGCTGACGGGATGTGACAAACTTGCCCTCCTTACCTGCAAAAGGGCTGTCGTTTACGGAGAATGTCATCTCCACTGTAGGCTCGCTGATCTTTGTGAAAGGCAGCGGTTCAAAAGCATCCGGAGCGCATACTGTATCGCCGATGGAGATATTTTCGATGCCGCTTATCCAGACGATATCGCCTACAGTTGCGGTTTCAGCAGGAACTCTCTGCAGTCCCTCTATCTGGAGGAGCGACACTATCTTGTTTCTGCGTGTTTCCTCCGGAGTGTGGAAGTTGCCGATAACAATGCCCTGATTTACATTCATTGTACCTCTTGCGATCCTTCCGACAGCGATTCTTCCCACATACTCATTATAATCAATAGAGGAAATGAGCATCTGAAGCGGCTCGTCAGGCTCGCCCTCCGGCGCATCCACATAATCTATTATAGTATCAAAAAGCGGAGTTAAGTCCTTACCCTCGCCGAAAGGCTCGGTACAAGCTGTGCCGGCTCTTCCTGAGCAGTAAAGGAAAGGCGTATTTTCAAGCTGCTCCTCTGTTGCGTCAAGATCCATGAGAAGCTCTAAAACCTCGTCGCCTATCTCATCAAGACGAGCGTCGGGACGGTCTATCTTATTTACAACAACGATGATTTTCAGATTCATTTCCAGAGCCTTCTGAAGAACGAATCTTGTCTGGGGCATGGGGCCTTCCGCAGCATCTACCAGCAGCAGCGCTCCGTCAACCATGCTGAGAACTCGTTCAACCTCGCCGCCGAAGTCAGCGTGTCCGGGAGTATCAATGATATTGATTTTGATATCCCCGTATTTTACGGAGGTGTTCTTTGCAAGAATGGTAATGCCTCGCTCACGTTCCAAATCGCCGGAGTCCATAACTCTGTCGGCTACCGCCTGATTCTCACGGAAAACGCCGCCCTGCTTGAGCATTTCGTCAACAAGGGTAGTCTTGCCGTGGTCTACGTGTGCGATAATAGCTACATTTCTCAAATCTTCTCTGATCATAATGATTCCTCCTGAATCAAGATATAATTTAACGTCAGAATTTTACTTTCCAAGTCTGAGCCTGCTGCTTAGTACAGAAATAAGCTCCTCAGAGTTTTCAAATCCGACTTTATCTATGTAAAAAGTACAGCTGCGTTCGGTCTGTGTTTTTGTCATCGGGTCATACTTCAGAACCCTGCAGCGAAGTACCGTATATTTTCCGAAACTGCGTATGCTTTTGATTTTTTTGAGCGTACCCGAATAATAATAGCAGAATTCGTTGTTAAGGAAGAAATCTGCAAAATCGTATCTTTCAACAAATTCCTGCATAAACCTCATGACCACGCCCATCCTCACAAAAGCCTTTCCTGCGTTGCGGGTATTTTTTATGCGGCACTGTTTAAAACCTATCTCAGCAAGAGGCGTGATCGTTATACATTCGTTCCGGTACACTGTAAATACGCTGTACGAAGATGCAATAACAGTTGAAACAAAACGTACTCCGAAAACAATGAGCGACGTAAGCAGCATTACCAGAAGAAATACGATCCAGCCTTCAGCAGAATTAGGCCGAGGATCGAGCCAACTGCAAGCCATAGCGATAAGCACACAGCCTGCTATTGCCGTCAGCACAAATACAGAATACATTTTAAAGATATCTGCTCTGTAGCGTCTGACCTCATTTTTCAGATCGACCTTATGCGACATAAACTGAATCATAATATTCTCCCATGAATAAAGAAAAAACAGGTAAAACCAAACGGTCTTACCTGTTTCTGATTGGTGGGGGAGGACGGATTCGAACCATCGAAGCTAGAAGCAACAGATTTACAGTCTGCCCCCTTTGGCCACTCGGGAACTCCCCCGTTTGATTTTGTTGTTTTACGCAAATGGTAAATAAAATAAAATGGAGCTGGTGGACGGACTCGAACCCCCGACCTGCTGATTACAAATCAGCTGCTCTACCAACTGAGCTACACCAGCGTTTCACAACGATATTTATTATATCATATCTTTTTTCGTTTGTCAACCCCTTTTTTTCGATTTTTTCAAAAAATTTTTTTCGGCGTTTCCGAAACCGGAAATCTGCCATAGGGTCAACATTTTTCGGATAACACCCAGCTCGGACACCGCTTGCCGGCATCCGGCAGGACGTTGGTCGAGACGACAGGACTCGAACCTGCGGCGTCTTGCTCCCAAAGCAAGCACTCTACCAAACTGAGTTACGTCTCGTTTTCTGTGAGACCTTGTTGCTTATCCGCTGCAACTCTGATATTATAGCACATATACGAACACTTGTCAACCCCTTTTTTCAATTTTTTCTGATTATTTTTTCGCAGCATCAGTTTTCTCCCTGAATTGCGTCGTTTTTCACCGAAAAAATTTTTTTGATATTGCAAAAATCAGCTATTTTATGGTATAATTAATTGTAGTTTGAAGCTGGCGCCAGCTGCACCGCATAAGGCTCCCTTTGAGAAAGGGAGCTGGCACGCCGAAGGCGTGAGGTCGGGGATTGCGGGTAGAAAAGTAGGCTGAAATTTCAGCGTTACTGCGCTTTTTACAATCCCCTCAGTCAGCTTCGCTGACAGCTCCCCTTACTAAGGGGAGCCTT
>JAZNOB010000288.1:0-3744 GCA_045580565.1 Ruminococcus sp. | reverse complement strand
TATATTATACTATTTCTTAACAGTTGTGTCAAGAAAAAGGTTATTTTTCTTTTAGCATGTCGGAAAGTTTTGCGTTGAAAACGTTCCACTGGAACGTTTTCAAAATATTACTTACTCGTAAGATAAACAAGGAGGAGCGGTCTTGTTCGCTCCTCCTCGAAATGCTGTCGCATTTCTCACCTCCTTCTCCGTGCGCCGTGAGCATGGCGCAGGGTGTTTCGCTCTCTACGGAGAGCGACAAGGGGCGTTGCCCCTTGACCCCACCAGCATTTTTTGAAAAAACGCGCCCAACGGAAGTGCCCTTGGGGTACTGGACCGAAAAAACTTTATTACCTGTGCGCCGCTTTAAGCAATCTCGTGCACTAAACCACAATTTACACAAACCATTTCCATACAAAAAGGCAGACATCATGTGCCTGCCTTTTATAATATCATTTACATTATCTGCGGTTGCCGCCGCCGCCGCCGCCGCTGCGTGTTCCGCCGCCGCCGGATCTTCCGCCGCCGCCGCTGCTGGACTGGATGCGTGTTCTGGTCTGGTACTTTCTGATAAACATATCAGTACGCTGTCCCATATTCGCATTGCCGAAATCCATGTACTGAAGGCTCGACGGTCTGCTCTTGAAGCGATAGTGACTCTTTACTCCTAAGAATACTATTACAGCCACAACTAAACCAACTAACACACCAATAAGTGCAGCCTTGCCCCAATTCTTGGGTCTGCTGTCATCGAAAACAAGCGTTCCGTCATTTTCGATAGTAACATAGGCTTCCTTATCCGGTACGTAGAAATATCGCACGCTCTTGTCAGGACCTCTGTCATAGTAGCTCCTAAGCTTATCAAGGAATATTCCTGCCGCTGTGTAGACATCCTCCTCGCATCTGGGAAGATATGGGTTCATTGCGTCGAATATGTTCTGTACTCTGCCGCCGTCGTCAAGGTCAGAATAACCGGAATAGTAGAATCTCGCACGGTTTCTGGTGTACATATAATCATAGGGTGAGTAATACGGATTATCATGACCGGAAAGATCCATGTAAAGCACGATGCTGTCAGCGTCATAGCCGAAATTCTCAACGCAGACCTCCTCAGCATACTGGAGAGTGCCTGCTTCGCTGTAGATAGCCGTACCGCTTACGTAGATCAGGATATTCATGTCGATATAATCGGCAGTTTCCTGAATACGCTCGGTAAGCGCCTCCTCCTCGGAATCTGTCAGCATATCAGCTTCATCATAGATATAGCTGTCCGCAGGATCTACAGGAATATCATCATAGGACACCTTTTCCGCAGAAGCTGTCAGAGAAAATGCACCCATGCTCAGCACTGCGCCGAACAGGACAGCCGCTGATTTTTTAAGTAAGCTTATCATAAGAACATACCTCCGATCAGCGTAACGATTCCGGCAACGCCTGCAAGCACGCCGCCGCAGAACAGCAGGAGCTTCTTCACATCCAGAGGAGGTGTGCCGGCAAGCTTGCCGGTCTGACCGTTCATGGCGAAGCTGTAGGTCTTGCCGCCGTGGTGGTAGTTCATGAACCATACAGGCAGCAGTGCGTATTCACGCTTTGTACCTGCATAGGATACGTTTATGGACACAGCCTTTGTTGCGCTGTAGCCGGTAACAGTCTCCATAAGCTTCTGTCTGCATCCCTGATGAATGCGCTCCTTTGCACGGTTTACCACCTGTTCCCACGGAACATCGTACTTTTCCGCAAGAAATCCGCTAAGGTACTGCATGGAAAATTCTCTGATATCCTTGTAATTATAAGGCTCAACAGCGTCCATGAGAGCGTCCTCGATCTTGGTTGCGCCGTCAGCCGGAACCTTCTCGAACGGGAAGCTTCCGCTTCTCTTTACAGCAAATTCGCTTATTTCGGTAATGCGGTAGTTGCCGGATGTCCAGCTGCGTCTTTTTTCGCCGATACAGGAGAGGTTTGCGTTAGCTGTGCAGCTTGTGAGCCAGAAGGGTACATATACACCACTCATCTTTTCAAGCTGCTGCTCGGATTTGAAGTCAGAGGGCAGAAACCATCTTTTCTTGCACCATGCCTTGAAATCCTCCAAAGCCTTTTCTCTTGTATATGCAAAGGGTATAACGTAATTTGGGCGGTATTCGCCGGTAAGACGTCCTGCTAAAACTACCGGATTGTGGCAGTAGTAGCAGAATGTTGCCGCCTGTGTTTCCTCAGCGATGATCTGTGCACCGCAGGAGTTGCAGGAATAAAGACGGGTCTGCTCAGTGAAGTCGCTTTCCTCGAATTGGGAATAATCGTTTTCATCCTCAAGAGTCTGAGCATTTGGGTCGGCGTTTTCCTCCGCCATTTTGTTTACTTCCTCGTACATCTTGGCGATCTCGGCTTCTTCAAAGTAGCTGTCGCAATAATCGCAGCCGAACTTCTGCTGATCCGGCTTGTATGTAAGCTCGCCGCCGCAGTACGGGCATTTGTATTGTACTGTATTCAAGGGCTTTTGTCCTTTCTGATTTGTAATGCAGGCAAACTAATTATTATAGAATACCTTTAAAGGCTCCCTTTGAGAAAGGGAGCTGGCACGCCGTAGGCGTGACTGAGGGATTGGCTTTCGAAGAGTTATGCTAAATTATTTTACAAACTTTCTATCCTCAATCCCTCCACCACAGCTGCGCTGCGGTCAGCTCTGCACGCCCTTCGGGTGCCCCTCCCTTTAACAAGGGAGGCATTAGTCAGTATTATTAAATTACAAATTAGCTTCTCTTACCGCCGCAGTTTGTGCAGAAATTACCTGTATTCACTGTACCGCAGGAACAGGTCCAGTCTGCTGCGGGCTTCTTGCCGCCGCAGTTTGTACAGAAATTGCCGGTATTCTCTGCGCCGCATGAACACTTCCAGCTGCCTGCCGGTGCTGGCTTCTTGCTTCCGCAGTTTGTACAGAAGTTGCCTGTATTTGTATTGCCGCATGAACAGCTCCAGCCGCCTGCCTGAGGTGCTGCCGGTGCTGCCTGCTGCTGCATTGCTCTCTGCTGCTGCTGCATCTGCATCTGCTGCATATTTGTTGCAGACGCTGCACCCATAAAGCCGCCTGCGTTCTGCATTCCCATGCCCATTGCCATAAATGCCTGACCTGCGCCTGCTGAGTTGCTGCCTGCTGCTTCCATACCTCTTGCTACTGCACCCTGAACGTAGCCCTCTCTTACAGCTGCGTCGGAAAGCATTGCGCCCTGATTGCGCATATTGATAAGCTTCTTGCTCTCCTCATCATAGCTGATGCTGGAGATACCTACTGAGCCGATCTCTACGCCTCTTACCTTCTTCCAGTCCTCGTCCAGAACATCGCCCATATACTTAGCAAGCTTCATACCCTGTGACGGAAGTGTGGAGATCCTCACGCCGTCAACAGACATCTGGCTGATAGTGCTCTGAAGAGCTGTCAGGAATTCTGCGTTGAACTGCTCGTTGATATCCTCAAAGTTGACAACAGCCTTATCTCTCTGAGTGCATTCCATGTAGAACTTCAGAGGGTCAGTTACCTTGATGGAATATGTACCATGGCAGCGGAGGAAAAGCTCTGCATTGTAGAAATTGTCGAAATACTGGAGAGCGTTTCTTGTGCCGAACTTGATACCTCTGATCTCACCAAGGTTTACGAAATAAACCTTCTGAGCGCTTGTGGGCTGACCGCCGAACTTGAATCTCTCCCATGTATCCTTGAGAGTATCGCCAAGCTGACCATTGAACAGTGAGGGAGCTGAGGACATAAATACC
>JAZNOB010000287.1:0-15056 GCA_045580565.1 Ruminococcus sp. | reverse complement strand
ACTGTTTCCCTCCAAATGAACAAAATAAAAATCCGAGTTGCACTTATCGTACAACTCGGACGAAATAATGGTGCGGATAAGAGGACTTGAACCTCCACCCCCTTGCGAGGACTAGCACCTGAAGCTAGCGCGTCTGCCGATTCCGCCATATCCGCATATTTAAGAACAAGATATATTATAGCAGGTTTATTCTTGCTTGTCAAGGCTTTTTTTTAGAAAAAATCATAATTAACATAAAAGCAACATCAAATTAAAAAAAGCTAAAAATATACGATCCTTCACTATTGACAGCGCAGGAGGAATGTGGTATAATATAATAAACACGTAAGGGGTGTTTATTATGCAAAAAGCCAATATTGAAAGATAAGTTCAGAAAGGACGGAAAGCTTATGAAAAAGAACATTTTCACGAAAACGCTTGCAATGCTGCTTAGTGCAGGACTTGTATGTACTATGCTTCCCGCTGTTTCAGCTTCAGCGGAAGAACCGGCGGTCAATGAGCCTGCAAAGCAGGTGCTGTCGCTGTCAACGACGACGACAACTACTACGACACCGGCAACAGAACCTGTTATTGATATGTGCTATTCAACGTTGGTTGAATACGACAGAACCGAGCTTGCTGTA
This sequence comes from Ruminococcus sp., assembly GCA_045580565.1. Classification (GTDB taxonomy): domain Bacteria; phylum Bacillota; class Clostridia; order Oscillospirales; family Ruminococcaceae; genus Ruminococcus_C. The sequence goes on along the minus strand of JAZNOB010000287.1, from coordinate 14,433 downwards.
GGTGATGTTATGGAGGTGCGCTTCTGGAATCCTGAAACAGGCGAATGCTCAGGCGGTGATATATCAGAAGTATCCGACAATATCTCATATGAATATGAAGAAGACACCGGAACTATATACATAACCGCACTTTCTGCCGGTGTGGGCAAGATGTATGTCAGAGAGTACACCTGTGCATTCGGTGCGTATGTAACCTTCAATGTTACTGACGGTCAGATTACTGCTGCTGATTCTGCATCAACTACAACAACAGCTTTCACCGGAACGATGACAACACCTCCGGCTGAAACAACAGTCGCAACCACGCTCCGCACCACGGAAACTATGGCACCGGATGAAACGAGGCTTACTGTGGAAATTGATGCGCTTGAAAACTGGGAGGAAGTAGAGTTCGGTCAGAGCCTTGAGAATGTATACAGCGTTATGTTTGAGTTTGACAATGTGAGCCTCAGCGATGAAGACCGTGTATATCTTCGCTTTGATGTGGATAACGGAGTTGACTATTATCAGGTGCTGTATCCTATGAGTATTTTCAGCTACAGCAGCACTGATAAATGGTGGTCTGAGGTTCAGCTTGCCAACAGCTTCAGCTGCGCCATAGTAAGACTGCCCGAAGGCGGCTGGGGCACTGTATCATGGCTGGATGTTGATGCTTCTGATGTTTCAGATATGCTGTTTGACGCTGTAAAGACATCCGATAAGGCGGTATTTGAGATCGTGCAGTCAGAATTTGAGGATTCTCCTGTTTTCACAGGAACAACGGCTGATACTGCTGATACCGTGACGACTTATACTACTACAGCATTTACCGCAGCAAGTACTCCGTATGATCCATCATCTACAGCATTGTATGAGTACGAGATACCTGTCGGTCAGTCGGTGACCGTTCCGGTTTACTTTGAGGATCTGAACAGTACAGTAGAAACAGTTACCGTTGACGGCGGCAATACCATTATTGAGATAACCAAGACCGAAAACCTCGGAAACCTTATAAATCTGCATATCAGCACGCTTTCTGTGGGAGAAGATACAATAAGGCTTTATCTCGATGACGGCAGTGAGTTTACTGTCAGCATCACTGTTAAAGAGGTTATAACGACCTCGGCAACGACTGCTACTACCGTATCTACGTCGAATACGCCGGATTCAGGAAATACAACGCTTCCCACTACATATTACAGTACAACATTCCCGACAACATCGCATAGTACAACAACTGCTCCGCCGCACACTACTATGACGACCACGTCCACAACAGTACCTACGGGCACGATCACGCCTGCTGGAACGACTGCCACAACAGGTACTACTGCGCAGCCTGAGACAGGACGGCATAATGCTGATACAAATGGCGATGGCGATATTGACCTTGACGACGCAGTAAGGGTGCTTACAGTGTATTCATGCAGTGCGGTCGGTCTGACTCCTGAGGGTATGACTGAAGAACAGGCAGCCTATGCCGACGCAGACGGCAACGGCACGGTCACTCTTGACGACGCAGTGAAGATACTGACCTACTATTCAATGAAGGCGGCAGGACTTCAGCCATCGTGGGTTCAGATAATCTGAATGTAAATTTTGATGGCAGCTCTCCTTGTGAGGGCTGCTTTTTTTGTCACTGCTATTGCAATCGCTGGATGGATATGGTATAATTGTAATATAATGCGTGCTTCAAGGTTTAAAATATCATGCAGCATAACGGAGGATGAATATATGAAAAATGCAAATAAACGCATAACAGCCTGCATTACTGCCATTGCAGCACTGCTCGGTACAATGCCCATGTGGGGGCTTGCGCTTGCTGTACAGGCTGAGGCTGTATATTCCGGCACCTGCGGCGATAAGCTAACATGGACTATAGACGAAAACGAGGTTCTCACCATATCCGGTACAGGTGCAATGTATGACTACTACGTGGACGAAATGCCATGGAACGGCAAAACCTATAATGAGGTAATAATAAAGGATGGAGTTACAAGCATAGGTGATTATGCTTTCTGCGGTCAGTATTTAGTCGAAAGTTTTTCCATTCCCTCAACTGTCACTAATATAGGTACTCACGCCTTCAGTGACTGCGATGAGCTTAATTCTATTGTAATTCCAAATGGAGTAAAAACTATAGAACGCTCCGCATTCAGCAGCTGCGATACGCTGTCTTTTGCCTATATCGGACAGAGCGTTACAAGTATAGGCGACGCTGCCTTCAACGGAAGCAATATGGGCGTATATGTCTACATCAGAAGCACTGACTGTACCATCTACGACAGCGAGGATACCTTCAGCGGCGTAAAGAAGATCTACAGCATAAGCGGCTCTTCAGCTGAGGATTACGCCGAGGCTCACGGTATTGAGTTTGATATCATGGATCTTACCGTGCCTGAGGGCTATATGTATACCACAGGTCTTTGCGGAGATTCTCTTAGGTGGATGGCGGACAGTGAAGGACTTCTGAAGATATCCGGTACCGGCGATATGTATGATTATGAGTACGAAAAGGGACCTGACTGGCGTTATATGGGTATCAAGGAGCTTCAGCTGGAAGAGGGCGTCACAAGTATCGGTGCATATGCCTTTGCTTTCACCGATATTACTGAGGTATCCATGCCGGACAGTGCAGTCTCCATCGGAGCAGGTGCATTCCGTCAGTGCTATGAGCTTGTAACAGCTGACACCGGTAAGAATGTTGCATTTATCGACAGCATGGCGTTCTATTCAAATTATGACATGGAGTCAATTACTATAGGCAATCCGGCGTGTGAGATATATGACGCTCAGTATACCATTCAGGCACCGGTTATCTACGGATATACAGGCTCTACAGCGGAGAGCTATGCGGCGGCGTATGGGAAGACGTTCATAAGCCTTGATATGCCGGATACTACTACAACAGAGCCTGAAACTACAACTACCGAAACAACAACTACAACTGCTGAACCAGACACTACAACAACTACGACTACTACAACGACCGCCACCACAACCACTACAACGACTACAAAAAGCACTACTACCACTACAACCACAACAAAAACAACAACCACCACATCATACCAGCCCGACAAGGAAATAATCTGGGGACAGGATAACTGGAACTTCAACAACAGCACACAGTACTTCACCCACAGCAATTACTACATGGAGCAGAAGTATCTTAATGAGCTGAGAAGCAATCTCACCAATACCGAATGGTACTACGTTCAGCAGTGGATGGCATCATCATGGGGCGGCTCCTGCTACGGAATGTCCTCTCTGACGCTCCTTTCAAATGCCGGCTATCTTCCTTATTCCGACTGGACTGATGGAGCAGAGTGCCTCAATGACATGGATACTCCGGCAGAGAATACGGAAGTCGAATCTCTTGTAAACTACTACCAGCAGCTCCAGATAAAGAGTGCTATCCAGCAGCAGTACCGTACAGTGCCATACAGAAGTAATCAGACAAATATCGAGGATATCATATCACACCTCGAAAGCGGCAGCCCTGTGCTTCTCGGTTTCCAGAAAACAGGCTGGGGCGGTCATGCCATAGTTGCGCTGGACGTAAGCTACGGCAGCTGGACATGGAACGGCGTTACATATCAGGGCAAGATCGACATTCTCGACCCTAATTGTTCTATCGAATATGACGAACGCTTCTGCATCTATTTCAACACATCTACCTATAACTGGGCTATTCCTGCATACAGCGGAATGACCTCTGCAAGCGGTGCGGTGTTCAACTATGTAGGCAATGATCTTTCAGTGATAAACAGCGGCGGATATCTTGATGGCGGCAGCGAAAATACATCCGGAAATTATATAGCACGTATGAACGCTCTTGAAATAGCTGAAAATCATTCAGTACAGAAGGTTCAGCGAAACGGAAACTCCTTCAGCAATATGAACGCAGGCCCTGACGATATCGTACCCGACACCTTCTACGTTGCAGGCGGCGAGGATGACGGCGTGTTCGGCTATGTTCTCCGTGACGGCGAATCTGGCTACAGCGTGTCACAGAGTGATGCTGTACCTATGGAGCTTTCCATGGATTATGAAAACTGCATTCTTGAAGCAAGCTCAGCAGCAGGCAGCGGGGTGACATTTGATAAAAGCGGATATATTTCTGTAAAGGGTGAGTCAGCTTCATATGAAATGACAATGATCTATAACGAGGGAAGCTATGTGACAGACTGGTATACTATAGGGATAACCGGCGAAAATGCCGATGAGATCACCTTCGAGCAGACTGATGACGGTTATATCCTCAGCGGAAGCAATCTTCAGAATGTTGTTGTTATGGCAGAGAATGATGCCCACAGCCCAGAGGTAAGCTTCACTACTGATTACACACAGGTTCTTATTTACGAGATAGACGAGAATACCATAGGTATTGCTGCCGATGCAGACGGCGACGGAGAATACGAGACAGCCGTTGCAGAGTCTGAGGGCAGAGTAAGAGGCGACGTAAACGGCGACGGCAGCGTTGACCTTGATGACGCAAGTATTACCCTGACTATCTACGCAGGTAAGGCGGCAGGACTTTCCCTTGACGCATTCACTGAGGACGAGATCGCTGCGGCTGATGTTGACGGAGACGGCAAGCCTGGTCTTTCTGATGCTTCTGCCATCCTGACATATTACGCAGGCAAGGCTGCCGGACTTGAAGCGGACTGGGACAGTATTCTTGGAACGGTTTGATCAGATTATATTAAAAGGAGTATAAAGCATGAATAGTAGAATTACAAGACTTATATCATTTACAGCGGCGGCTGTAATCGGAATCGGGGCGGCGTTTGCTCCGGCAGGAATCAAGAGCGATATACTTGATATCAGAGCCTCTGCGGCAGAATACGTCACAGGAGATATTGACGGAGATGGCAGCATAACTATTACAGATGCTTCGCTGGCACTTACGGCATATGCTAAAAAAGCGGCAGGACTTTCCATGGATGGATTTTCCTCAGAGCAGCTTCAGGCGGCTGATGTGAACGCCGACGGCAAAGTTGACCTTGACGATGCGGCGGCTATACTTGAATATTACGCTAAGCTTGGTGCAGGTCTTGACCCGTCATGGGACGTTGACACAAATCCGTCTGAATACGACGACGGAGTGATGCGCACAGATATGACCGCAATGGAGTATTCAAAGGAAATGGGCGTGGGACTGAATCTGGGCAACACCTTTGAGGGCTACTGGGAGGATCTGAATAAGACTACCTCCGGAGCACAGACCATCGGCAGCAACAAACCGGTGAATTATGAGACCTGCTGGGGTGCAGCTGAGACTACCGAGGCTGCTATTGCCGGTATGGCTGAGGCTGGCTTCAGTACAGTCCGCATCCCTGTTTACTGGGGCAATATGATGGCAGATGACGGCAAGTTCCGGATAAGCGAGGAGTATGCCGGACGTATCAAAGAAGTAGTTGACTGGTGCAGAAAGTATGAGATGTATGCTGTAATCAATATTCATCACTACGATATGTTCCTTGTAAAATATCATGACAAGGAGACTGTTCTGGCGGCGGCTGAAACTCTCTGGACTCAGATCGCAGAGTATTTTGCAGACTATTCAGACTATCTCGTTTTCGAGGGCTATAACGAAGCTCTCGGCACAGGCAAGGACGGCACGGAGCTTTCTTCAAGCGAAGCCTACGCCTATGTAAACGAAATGAATCAGGTGTTTGTTGACGCTGTACGTTCTACCGGCGGCAACAATGAGGAGAGGATTCTTATAGCGTCCGGTTACTGGACAAATATCGACAACACCACAAACAGTAAGTTTATCATGCCGGACGATACAGCCGAGGACAGAATGATGGTATCGGTCCACTATATCGACAATGTCTGCTACTGGACGAACAATGTAGGCGGCAGCTATTGGCAGAATTACAGCAGGAATCAGTGCGAGCTTCTGAAAAAAGTGTTTATCGACAAGGGTATTCCTGTATTTGTGGGCGAATGCACCGGTTCATATTCTTCTGACAGATTCGCCTCTGACGCAACTGTCAGAGATTCCTCTGAATGTCTCTATACGATCCTTAGCATGGCAGCTGACTACGAGCTTGTGCCTGTTATCTGGGATGTGTACAACGGCTTCTACTCCAGATCAGGATGCAGAATAAACAAAACCAGCGACAGCGAGGTTATTGCAGAGGTTGCGGAAATGATAGAAAACAGATAAATTATACAGAATAACAGAACGGCAGGCTTCGGCTTGCCGTTTTTTTGTGAAAACGCTTGAAATGATTGAGATGTTATGCTATAATAGTAAATATAAACCTTAGAAAGGATGAGCGTATGAAAAGAACAGCAGTAGCAGGAATAATATCTGCCGCAGCAGTTGTAGCCGCAGGCGGAATATTTGCAGTGTGGCATTTTGCTTCCGGCAATGATATTCTGTCCGGTGAGCTGAACGATGACCTCACATGGACATTCAAGGACGGCACAATGACAATATCCGGCTAAGGTGCAATGAATGATTTTTATACGGCTAAGGAACAGCCGTGGGCGGATTTCTGGGACGAGATAGATACAGTTGTAATTGAGGACGGCGTTACCTCTGTGGGAAGCTATTCCTTCTGCTCAGTCGGAAGCAATGTAGAAAAGATAATTCTTGGAAATACAGTTGAGCGTATCGGTGAATTTGCGTTTATGGGATGTGAAAAGCTTACAGAGCTGACCATTCCTGACAGCATGACAAATATTGAGGTTTGTGCATTCGGCAGCTGTGATAAACTTGAAAACATCACTCTGCCTGAGGATTTCACCTTCAGAGGCGGAGAATTATTTGATGATACTCTGTGGTACGAGAATCTTCAGAAAGAGAATCCTCTGGTGATAGTCAATAACTGCGTTATTGACGGAGCAGGATGCAGCGGCGAGGTCGTTATCCCTGACGGAGTTATCGCTGTATGTGGCGGCGCATTTGAGTATAACAGCAGCATAACATCTGTAATCATACCGGAGAGCTGTACCTCAGTGGGACTTTACGCATTCTCCGGCTGCACAGAGCTTCAGGAGATAGTTCTGCCCGAAGCTGTAACAGAAATCGGTATGGACGCATTTGAAGAAACGCCTTGGTATGAAGCTGTAAAGGGCGACGAGCCTGTAGTTATCATAAATGGCGTGCTTCTTGATGGAATAGATGCGGCAGGGGATGTTGTGATACCGGACGGCGTGAGGACGATATGCTACTGGGCATTTCTTGGAAATGAAGGCATAACGTCAGTGACCATACCTGAGAGTACAGTCAGCATCGGCAAAATGTCATTCTGCAAGTGCAGCAGTCTTACGGATATTACCATAATGGCTGACGATTGTGAAATAGCAGATAATATGACAGATCCATCTATGAACGCAGTCATCCACGGCAGAAAAGGCTCGTCAGCTGAACAGTATGCCGAAATAAATGGCATAGAATTTGCAGAGATAAAGTGATACATATATTGTGAAAGTGCAGTTTTCCGGAAAAGCTGCACTTTTTTTGCCGGTACTTGCAATATAGAAATAAATATGGTATAATATAAAAATACGACATGATAGGGAGAGAAGATCAATGATTGAGCATTACCTTGACAATGCGGCTACAACGAAGCCCAGTGATGCGGCGGTAAAGGCTGCTGTGGAGTGCCTTACCGGATGCTACGGCAACCCGTCCTCTCTGCACAGAGCAGGACTGAGGGCGCAGCAGGCTATGGATCATGCACGTGCTGTTATAGCAAAAGCTCTTGGTGCTGACGCACGAGAGATAATATTTACATCCTGCGCAACAGAAAGCACTAATATGGCTCTGCTCAGTACAGCGGCAGCCTACGGCAGAAAGCGCAGAAAGATAATCACCAGCGCAGTTGAGCACGCTTCCGTAAAGCAGACCCTTACTCATCTTGCAGAAACCGAGGGCTTTGAAATAGTGGAAATAAAGCCTCAGGAAAACGGTGAATACAGTGCAGCCGATTTTATAAACGCCGCAGACGACAACACCTGCCTTATCACTATGATGATGGTCAATAATGAAACCGGACATATACTTCCGGTGCAGTCTGTTTTCGCAGCGGTGAAAAGACGTTTTCCCCATATAATCACTCACTGCGACGCTGTACAGGCTTTCATGAAATACCCTGTCAAGTCAAAGACTCTGTGCGCTGACTTCATATCGGTAAGCGGACACAAGATCCATGCTCCAAAGGGTGTGGGCGCACTTTACGTTAAAAAAGGCGTAAAGCTGCGTACTTTTATCCACGGCGGCAAGCAGGAATCCGGCAGACGAGGCGGCACTGAATCCGTGCCTCTTATAGCAGCCTTCGGAGCTGCGGCAGAGGAACTGCTTCCCACAATAGATTCACGCTTTGAGTACGTTAAGGGACTTAATATGAAGCTTCGTGAAAGACTGTCGGTTCTTTCAGGAGTGAGGATACTTTCGCCGGAAAATGGCTCGCCCTACATACTCAGCGTTATAATTCCAAGGATACGCTCCGAGATAATGCTCCACTATCTTGAAAGCAGGAACGTATATGTATCAAGCGGTTCAGCCTGTTCAAAGGGCGCAGGCAGCGGCGTTCCGGAAACATTCGGAGCAACCTCACAGGAGGCAGACAGCGTTATCAGAATAAGCCTCTGCCATGAGAATAATGATGAAGATATCGATGCTCTTGTATCAGGCATAGAAGCCGGTATGAAAGAGATAATGCACAGATAAACAGGAGGAAAGACAAATGTCAGCAAATGAAATCATTCTCGCCAAGTACGGCGAAATTGCACTCAAGGGACTTAACAAGAAGACCTTTGAGGATATACTCATGAAGAACATCCGCAGGAGACTGAGAATGAAGGGTTCATTTACTGTTACCCGTGCACAGTCTACTATATACATTGAGCCGAATGACAGCAATTCTGATATGGATGAAGCTATGGACGTTATGAAGAAGGTTTTCGGTATAGCTGCCCTGTGCCGTGCTAAGGCTTGCGAAAAGACCTTTGACGCTATTGCAGAGCTTGCCAAGGAATACCTTGCAGATGAGCTTATGGGCGCACGCAGCTTCAAGGTAACTGCAAAGCGTGCTGACAAGGCGTTCCCTATGAAGTCGCCTGAGATATGCGCAGAGCTGGGATATGTTCTTCTGGAGGCATTCCCTCACCTTGAGGTTGACGTTCATGATCCGGAAGTAACTGTAACGGTTGAGATACGTGATACCCATGCTTACATCCACGGCGAAAGCATCAAGGGTGCAGGCGGTCTGCCGGTAGGCTGCGGAGGCAAGGCTCTGCTGCTGCTTTCAGGCGGTATCGACAGTCCGGTAGCAGGCTACCGTATGGCAAGACGAGGCGTGCATATTTCAGCCATCCACTACGTAAGCCCTCCCTATACCTCAGACCGTGCTCAGCTGAAGGTTGAGGCACTGTGCCAGAGAATGACCGATTACTGCGGAAATATTGCATTCTTCTGCGTGCCCTTTACTGAGATCCAGGAGGAGATAAAGCGTCACTGTCCGGAGGAGTATTTCACTATTATCATGCGACGTCTTATGATGGAGATAGCTCAGAGGATCGCTGAGAAGGACAATGTATCTGCCCTTATTACCGGTGAGAGCATCGGACAGGTTGCCAGCCAGACAATGGAGGGTATTACCTGTACAGACGCAGTGTGCAGAATACCTGTTCTTCGTCCTCTTATCGGTCTTGACAAGACTGAGATAATCGAGTCAGCAAGACTTATTGATACATTTGATATATCAACGCTGCCCTATGAGGATTGCTGTACAGTATTCACCCCCAGACATCCGAGAGTACGTCCGAAGCTTGAGGACGTAGAGGCGGCGCAGAGCAGCTTCGATTTCACAGAGCTTATAGAGAAAGCTGTGGCTGAAACAGAGATGAAGGTGTTCAAAATCGGCGGAGAGGTCATTCTGGAAGATTAAGCCGGCATTTGCTTCGGCTACAGTGAAAACAATGAGAAGTATAAGTATAACTTGTGAAGAGATTGTGCAAATCTATAAAGAAAATCGGGATGCCCTTGACAAGACAGCGGAAAATGTTGTACAATTATTAGATGAGAGAGCCGAAAAAATCAGCACAGGAGAAAGCTGTACAGGCGGACTTCTGTCGGAGCTTATAACTGCTGTGTCGGGAGCTTCAGCTGTATTTGAAATGGGTGTGTGCACCTATTCCGACAGGATGAAACAGAAGCTTCTTCATGTGCCTGAAAGCATCCTCATAGAACATACTGCCGTAAGCTCTCAGACAGCAGAGGCTATGGTCTTGGGTCTCAGGCAGGAGTCGGGCGCAGAGCTTTGCATTTCCATCACCGGAATAGCAGGGCCATCCGGCGGTACTGAAGCTCAGCCTGTAGGCACAGTCTACGCAGGCGTGCTTTACAGAGATACGCTGTGTGTAACTGACCTTCAGCTGTACAGAGTGTGCAGGCAGGAGCGTCATGCAATAAGACACGCCGCAGCAGTGTGCGCATTCGGTATTGCTCTCAGAATTCTTATGGAGGATGAGGAATGCAGGAGTTAAAACCTACGATTGCAGAAGAAGAATCTGGTAATGCAGACGTAAATGAAGCTTCAGAGACATCAGAGGCAGATGTAAGAAAGCTGCTTGATGAGCTTACCTCCGGTAAGGAAAAAACAGTAAAAAAAGATACCAGCAAGATCGACAGTATAAGAAACGCCCTTGGAGAGATATCACGCAAGGAAGAGGAGGAGGAGATCTCCGCCCGTATCATTGAGAACGTGAGGGTAGCAAGGGACAGGAAAGAGAATCCCGAAAAATACGCAGCCGAGGAAAGGGCAAGGGCGGAAGCTCTTGCAGCAAGGCGCAGACGGCGCCGCAGGAGAAGACCGGAGCCTGAACAGAAGCAGGGACTGCTTGCAGGCGTACTGCCGAGGAAAGGCGACAGCGGAGGCGAGATCGCACGAAAATCCGTGTTCTGGCTTTCAGTGTGCGTATTTGCAGGATGTCTCGTGTGGATGGGCACTGAGCTTTACAGCCGTTACCAGACCCAGCAGAGATATGACGATATAACGAGCCAGTACGGAAACGTCCCTTCAAAAAAGCCCGCAGCCACAACAAAGGCTCAGGACAGCAGTACAGGAGAATACGAGGAGATACCTACAGAGGAGGCTACATACGAGCTTCTTCCGGGTGCGGCGAATCTTCTGGAAATGAGTGAGGATGTTGTGGGATATATAAGCATTCCCGACACTGAGGTGAATTATCCTATCATGCAGAATGTGGATGATTCTGAGGGCGAGGAATACTTCCTGTATCACGACTTCTACGGCAACAACTCAAATCTTGGCTCAATATTCCTTGACTTCCGCTGCAAATTCGACGTGGTAGGCGAGGACAAGAGACTTCAGTTTCCCACATCGGAGAATCTTATAGTTTACGGTCATAACATGAAGGACTACTCAATGTTCGGCAGTCTCAGAAGATACCGACAGGATATAAGCTATTACGAGCAGCATCCGCTTATCGAAATGAACTCTAACTATGAGAAGTATACCTTCAAGATATTCGGATATTTTGTTGCGGATGCTGTTGATAATACCGATACACGGTTCGAGTACTGGAATTATATAGAGCTTGATGATGAGGAACGGTTTTACGAATACGTCAACGAAGCCAAGCGCAGAAGCCTTATACTCACGGATGTTGATGTAGAATACGGTGACCAGCTGCTTACTCTTTCAACCTGCAGCGAGGTCATAAGCAACGGCAGACTCGTTATATGCGCAAGAGCGCTGCGTGAGGGCGAAGACCCATACGAAGGCGTTGCCGGAGCTGAGCCGAATCCCAATATCAAGTGGCCGACTATCCATAGCAAGAGCAGTGCATACGATCCGGACGCTGAGTTCGTTCCGTATGGATAAGCTCTCAGAGAAGCAAGAATGCAGCAGAAACGCTGCTTTAATATGAAAAGACTAATGAAAAGAAAGAGATGGTTTTTTATGAAAAAGAATCTTTTAGCTTATGCGGCAGTTCTTTCTGCCTTTGTAGTTACAGCAACAGGCTGCAGCGGCAGTGAGATCAATCAGACTGCTGATGTTACAACAGCAGCTACTGAAGCTGCCACAGTGGATAGCGAAGCCCCTGTTGTTACTGAAGAAGTAACGGAGCCTCCTACAGAGCCTCCTTATCTTGAAAAGGCCGAGGAGCTTCTTGCTCAGAATCCTGATACGATTGCATATATCAATGTTCCCGGTACAGATGTTGATAACCCTGTAGTTCAGACTGTAGACAACGACTACTATCTCCACATCGGCTTTGATGGTCAGGATTTCCGTGCCGGTACAGTATTCATGGATTTCCGCAACGTGTTCAGCTGGCAGGAGGAGGAGCATTCCGAAAATATCGTCCTCTACGGACACAACATGGCAGACAACACCATGTTCGGTTCTCTCCGCCGTTATCGTCAGGATCTGGACTTCTATAAGGAAGCTCCCATCGTAAAGTTCAACTCCAACTATAAGGAATACACCTATGTTATCTTCGGTCTGGTAATTACAGCAGGCGGAGCTACTCCTCCCAATGATGACATCTACGCAGATCCTATGACATGGGAAGGTTTCCCTTACTGGAATATGGAGGAGCTTGATGATGAAAAGCACTTCAACTATTATGTTGATACTATCGAGAGCATGAACATGATCGAGGACTGCAAGGTTCCTGTTGAATACGGCGATGATCTGCTTACACTGTCCACCTGCTACTCAGATGAGGATAACTCACGTTTTCTGGTTGTAGCAAGACGTCTCCGTGAGGATGAGACAGAGGAAGAGATGATCGAGCTTATAAGCGGCGGTTCAGAAGAAGCAGAGACAACAGAAGCAGCAGAATAATCTATGAATACGGGAAAGCTTATAAGACGTATAGCTGCCTTTCTTGCAGCGTCTGTCATAGCAGCTGCGGTTCCTTTGTTTTCAGCGGAAGCAGTGCAGAATGTCCCGTCCCTTTCCTCTCCGGCAGTAAGGAACGTGCCTCTTGAAAGTGTATCAGAGCTGAGAAGTTCAGATACAGCGACTGAGCGAAAGAGCCTTTCACTTGTGAAATATGAGCAGGTAGACGCTGCTGAAGCTGCTCTCAGCCAGACCATGAGACCCGGCGAGATCGCAAGCTCAGTTCTCGGCGCAGCAGCCGGACCGGACGCACCTCTTTCAATGGCGACCCATATTGAGGAGGGGCAGTTTGCCTTTACCACATATGGCTATGGTCATGGTGTGGGACTGAGCCAGAACGGCGCAAATGCCTATGCAAGCTATGGAGGCTATGATTATCAGAGCATTCTGTTTCATTATTATCCCGGAACTACTCTTGTCCAGACGGAGATCCCATCTGCTGTAACGGCAGGCGGAGTTACCGGCAGCGTTCTTGACGTAGTTTCAATGGTCGTATATAACGAGATGTCAAACACCATGCACCCTGAGGCAATGAAGGCACAGGCTGTTGCAGCATATACGATCATAATGCATCCGCAGGGTGAATCAGCAGGTCTTATCTGTAAGGCAAATCCGCCTGAGAATGTAAGAGCTGCGGTTCAGTCCGTTCTTGGACAGGCACTTCATTACGGCGGTACTTATGCCCTTACAGTATTCAGTGCGTCCAGCGGAGGATATACAGCAAGTGCGTATGATGTTTTCCGCACGAATTACCCTTACCTTATAAGCATACCCTGTCCATATGACCAGACCTTTGACCCTCATTATGGTACAGTAACATATATTTCAGCAGATGTAGTACGTTCAAAGCTTCAGAGTGCCTACGGTGTTGCCCTTACAGGAAGTCAGGAGTCGTGGATAGCCCTTAATGTAAGCGGAGGCGGATACATACACAGCGCAGTTATCGGCGGTACAAAGACTGTAACAGGCGAGTCCCTGAGAAGTGTACTCGGTCTTAAAAGCGGACGCTATACCTTCGTGACAAGATAAAGATATATTAGAACGGCAGGCTTTATTCGAGCCTGCCGTTATTTTATGTGTTATGGCTGATGTGTAAAATGGCGGAGAGGTAAATTGTAGTTTGAAGCTGGCGCCAGCCCGTCGCCCAACGGTAATGGCGACGGCACGCCTCACCAAGGATGTTCGGTGAGCTGCACCGCATTGCACCCCATTTAAGTTATGGCGTCCGATAAGTCTACACAAGTGCCCCTCAAGGGGCGTTTAAGTCGTGCGTACGATTAAAAGTGCAAAGCACGCCCAAAGGCTCCCTTTGAGAAAGGGAGCTGGCACGCCGCAGGCGTGACTGAGGGATTGGTTTTCGAAGCGAAAAGTTGAAATTTCAGTTTGTCTATCACTGAGCAATCCCTCCACCGCAGCAAGCTGCGGTCAGCTCTGCACGCCCTTCGGGTGCCCCTCCCTTTAACAAGGGAGGCTTATGATACACGCTATAACTCAACGCTAAACTACAATTTACCCTACCCAACCATCTCACAAACCTCCCGCAATACCCTCTGCT
>JAZNOB010000286.1:0-14248 GCA_045580565.1 Ruminococcus sp. | reverse complement strand
GGATCTGTATCTGAAGTACCTTGATGCAAATAGCGGAAAGTTCAAGGGTACACTGAAGTTCAATGGTCAGGTTAACCGTGCTGATAATGCAGATGGTGACCAGACACTGGATTTCGGTAATGAAGAAGTAAATGTAGACGTTGAATTCCCGGACAGAAAGCCGGAAGTAACCAAAACCAGCAATCTTACTTACGAGCAGAGCGGCTGGTGGTCTAGAACACCTGTCATTACATGGACCGTAACTGTTACAAATCCTGGTAAGTATACGGATCTGAACGGATACAAACTGGTTGACTCCAAGTTTGAGGGTGCAACACTGACAACAAATCCGACAGGCGTTGGTGACTTGAATGGTGACACATTTACATTCAATTCAACAGCAAATAGTGCTGAAGCAATTACGTTTACATATGTGAACGAAATTGACCCGGATGAGCTTGAGGCAACAAATGGCAATTTTGATAATACTGCGACATTGTATCAGCCGGACGGCACTACTGAAGTGGGGAAGGATACATCAAATCAGTACATTAACCCTGACACTACCAAGGCAACGATCAATAAAACCGGCAAACCTTCCTATCAGGTTGATGGTTCTCTGAACACAGTTGAATGGACAATTGAAGTAAGCAATGCGTTTGGACTTGCTGTTTTAAATTGGGGTAATGGAGGTTGGAACTCTGATCCTTATGTAATTAAGGATTCCGCTTTTGCGGATGCAACAGAAATTAAGGTCTATAATGAAGATGGAACTGAGCTTACAGCGGGTGTAACGATTGATAAGGCAAACGGTACAGTTTCGATTAACAATCCGCAGATTTCCAAAGCTAAGATTGTTTATCGTACACCGTTTACAGAAGCAACCGGTACCGCAGTAAATGAATCGGTGTCCGTACATCCCTCCAATCCAAATAATCCTCCGGATGACAGTAAGCCTAATATTCAGGTTGGCTACGACGATACTAACCTGTTCTCTGTTCAGAAGAATGATGGTCAGTGGGATGAAAACCAACAGGCAATCAAGTGGACAGCAACCGTGAAGGTTGGTTATGATAGTTCTTCCAGCGTGGATACATTGGAAGGCTATAAGATTTCTGATACCATGCTCGGTGCAGATTATACCGGTGAACTGAAGGTTATTGCTGCACAGAAGGATTATGTTGGTGTTGACACCAGCAAAGCAACACTTGCGAAGAATTCGGATGGAACATACACAATTCACGGCGATGTTGATTTTGTGACAATCGAATACTATACAAAGCTGACAGATGCACAGAGGGCAGAACGTCTTACTGGCAATATTACTGTAGGAAATACTATGACAGTAACACCGGATAATCCTGACTCCGGTGACCAGCCGAAAACAGATACTGGTTCTGTAACGATTAATCAGGTTTCTAATTCGTTCAGTAAGACAATCACCTCCAATGGTTACGAAAGCGAAGAAGGTAAATTTGGTGAAGATAAGCCCAGCACACAGCAGACCAAGACCATTGACTGGCAGCTGGATCTGCGTCAGTATACTGGTTTCAAGGATAAGATTCTGGTCGATGTGATGACGGCTTCTGACGGCGATGAGCATTTTATGCTTCCTGCACAGGGTGGCAGCGGAATCGTTGTTCAGGCAAAAACAGCATATGGTCAGTATACAAACCTGACAGAAGGCACAGACTATACAATCAAGTATTATTCTGATAAGGAGCACACACAGGAGATCACAAACTTTACAAGTCAGAGTACATCTGCAAAGAGTTTTGAGATCATTTTCAATGATGCTGTTGATCAGAGCAGTTACATTGATGTTAAGGTAAATTACAGCACCACAGCTGATGTGACAAATGTTGAGAAAGGTACGGCCGGTACATTCTCAAATACTGCACAGTTCAATGGTGAACCATCTACCAATTCTCCTACTTATACATACGAACGTACCAATCCTGCGGTTAAGAAGATTAATGTGGGTATGGTAAAGAATTGGGTGAACGATAATTCGTCCCTGCGTCCTGAGATTATCATGGTGCGTTTGGAACGTAAACTTGGTGAGAATGGAACATGGGAAAGCTATGGTGAGGTACAGCAGGTAAGCAGCACCAATAACTGGAATTATCAGTGGACGGATCTTCCACAGCATGATTCTACAGATGCTAAAACACCGTATTATTATCGTGTTGTTGAAGTAGTGTCGGTAAATGGTGAATACGTTCCTGCAACAAAGGATAATTCTGATTATGATGTTGCCTATTCGAGCAACAACACAAATGGTGTTAACAGCACCGATAACTTGACAATTACAAATACCTGGCAGTACATGGGGCTGACTGCGCAGAAGTACTGGAATCAGGATATGATTGCGTACAGACCGGATTCTATTCAGCTTGAGCTGTGGAAGAGGGTCAATGGTACAGAAACACTTGTTGAAACTGTTACAGTTGATAGTACAAACAAGTACACATGGTCGAAACTTCCTAAGCAGGAAAAGATTGACGGCACCGCCTATGATGTTTACTATTTCATCAAGGAAGTGGTCCCTGAAGACGGAAGCTTTGCGTATGATGTAACATATTCTAACAACAATAGTGGTATCAATAGTACAGGTACACTGGAAGTTACCAACACATGGAAGAACATGAATGTAGCTGCACAGAAGAATTGGGCAAGCGATGATGCTAGTAAGCGTCCTTCTTCTGTAACACTGGTTCTGGTGAAGCGTCTTGAAGGCGAAACAGACTGGGTATCCGTAGAGGAAAAGGTAATCACCAAGAATGAGAGTGGCAGTTATACTAATGCTGTTTGGGAAAATCTTCCGCAGACAGAATCCGGCAAGAAGGTTTATTATCGTGTAGTAGAAAAGAATACCGTAACTGGTGAAATCTACGAAGATGGTGCTGTAACTGCTGATGGTTATCAGGTTTCCTACGATGCAACAGGTAAAAACGGTGCAGGTACGCAGACAGTACAACTGACAAACACTTGGACAAAGACGGATGTTGTCGGTAACAAGATCTGGAATGATAATAATGCTACTTCCAAACGTACAGGTCCGATCACATTTGTTCTGATGCAGAAAACAGAAACAGGCTGGGAGCCTGTTGAAGGTCAGGCGAAAATCACACGAAATGTTGTGAATGGTCAGCTTGATGGCGAAATCAGATGGAGTGACCTGCCGGAAAAGGACAACAACGGCAATCCGATCTACTATCGTGTAGAAGAAGAAAATGTTCCGAATGGTTATGTGGCATCCTATGATCCGAATGGTGTGAGCGGTGTTGGTACGAAGACCGTGGATCTGACAAATACCTGGACATTGATTGATGTTACTGCTAACAAGGTTTGGAATCAGGATAAGCCTGAAAACAGACCTGGTTCTATTACATTTATTCTGAAGAAGAAAACCGAAGAAGGTTGGGTAACAGTTGATGGACAGCAGCCGATCACGCTGCAAATTGACAGCAATGGTGTGATTCAGGGTACAGCAACATGGTCGAATCTTCCGGCGACGGATGAGTCTAATAATGAGATTTATTACCGCGTAGAAGAAGAATCGATTTCTGGCTATGTTCCTGAATATTCTGAACAGGGTGTGAGCGGTGTTGGTACTAAGTATGCAACGCTGACAAATACCTGGACAAATATGGATGTTACCGGACAGAAAAACTGGCAGTATGACAACGGAAAAGAGTCTCAGAGACCGGCTATTACGCTGATTCTGGAGCAGAGACTTGACGGCACTGACAACTGGACTCCTGTAGAAAATGCAGTAAAGCAGCAGCTGACAAACGATGGATACGGCAATTTTGGCACAGCAGTATGGAAGAGTCTTCCGAAGACAGACGCTGAAACAGGCAAGGCAATCTATTATCGTGTTGTTGAAGAATCCGTTCCTTCTGGTTATGAAGCAACTTATGATGAAACTGGTATTAATAGTACGGGAACAGTAACCTTGACTAATACCTGGATCAAGATTAATGTGGCTGTAAGAAAGGAATGGGTAGATACCAGTTCGTCAGATGTTCTGGTACAGCTGCAGCAAAAAGAAGGCGAAAACGGCGAATGGACAGATTACGGAGCTCCTCAGACAGTAAGCGGTTCTACCAACTACTATCAATGGACAGATCTTATGCCGTATACAGCAGACAAGACACCGTACTATTATCGTGTTCTTGAAGTTGTACAGGTACAGAACAGTGATGGTACAACATCATATGTTCCGGCTACAAGTGAAAACACCGATTATATTGTAACCTATTCGAGCAACAATGAAAATGGTATCAATACTTCCGGTGAATTGAAGATCACAAATACCTGGGAAAACCTGAGTCTGACTGTAAACAAGCAGTGGGATGGCGGTAACGATCGTGCATCTGAACGTCCTGCTGAAATTGAAATCAAACTGCAGCAGAGGATTGGTGAGAATGGTAACTGGACGGATGCTGAAGGATATGTTACCAAGTTCATTAAGGTGGAAGATTGGGATAATAATCACAATTACTATAAATCTATAACTTGGGAAGGACTTCCGAAGACGGATGTTGAAACCGGCGAACCGATTTATTATCGTGGTGTTGAAGTAAATCCGCCCGCAGGCTACAGACCGATCTACGATCAAGGTATCAATTATACCGGTTCTGTGAACATCACAAACAAGTATGATTATCTGACATTCACTGCGGGAAAACAGTGGGAAAATGATTACAATCAGCAGAACAGTCGTCCTGATGTGATCGTATTCAGCCTTGAACGCAGAACGGGTACACAGTGGATGCCTGTAGAAGGCAGCGAACGTGAACTTACAAAAAATTCTCAGTATGCAAGTGTAACATGGACGGATATGCCAGCGACTGATGAAGCAGGCAATCCTTACTATTACAGAGTTGTTGAAGCTCCGGTGGAAGGTTACGAAGTAACCAATCTGGACGAAACAGGCGTTAATATCAGCCATAACTTTACTCTTACAAATAAGCCGAGTGCAAGCTATGAGAAGAAGCCGATTATGCCGATCAAGACAACTGATACTGATAATAACGGTTCAGTGAGCGAGACCATTACAGCAATCCCCGGAAATCGTATTGCACCGAAGGATCTTAAGACCTGGGAAACAAAAACGGTATCGATTAATGGAACAGATACAGAGTGCTACATTTTCAAGTGGCAGGTAGATTTGTCTACCAGTCATCGGTACTCTTTCCATGACATTCTGCCAGCGGATGCGGTTCTCTACGAGGCGGATAATTATCGCACAACAGTGACATGGGGCAATAACGGCGGTTCTGCTGAATATGGCAGAGATGGTTCCTGGCGTAAAAAATTCCATCAGTATCCCCATTCTTGTGAAGCGTGTTCGGAATATACCAACTGTGTATATTTTGATTTAAGCGGCAATGATTTTGGCAACCTGGATTATTTCACTTACTGTATTGCAATTCCCAAGTCTATTGTGGATAAGGCGATCAGCGATAAAGGTAGTTATTCAATGGTCAACCAGATCAAGAGCAATGATGACAATGAGTACAAGTCGTCTACTCTCCTGATTCAAAAAGAACCTGGTACACTGGATGATGGGTTGATTGATAAGGGTCGTGTTGAACGAGCAGCTGATAATCGAAATGGTATTATCAGATATAGTCTGACTGTCAATCCGGAAGGTAAGACACTCTCCAATGATGGTATGCTGGATATTAGCGATATCTTCCAGATTACAGGGTATCAGGAAAATGGTGCAGCAGAGCCTGTTATTGGTTCCGATTTGGTAGATGCTGAACTGTTTAGCTTCCTGATTCAGAAGGAGGATTCTGAAGGAAATCTTATTGATTTGCTGCCTTCTGAATACTCTTACATGAATGAAACGAAGGAGGAAGTAGTAACTACAGTTGATGACCAAACCGATAAGTGGAAAAATTGGATGGCAAGTTACAATAATGGCAGTTATACGTTCCTGTCATGGCAGAATGGAAATGCTGTCCCTGCTGGTATGGAATTCATTCTTGAGGTAGAAGGTACACCGAACGCATCGGTATCTCCGACAGTTGCAGATGGTTTTTCTGGAGTTACTGTGGAGGCGCTGAATAATGTGTATGGTGCAGATGGAAAGGTACAGCTGAGAATTTATTCTGAAAACGGCTTCACGGGTAAGAGTGAATTTAAAGTTAATACGCAGAATGCAACTTCGAAAAATTACACTTTGAAGAGTGCAACCATCACAACACATGAGTACTTTACAAAGAACTATCTGGACATCTCGATTCCTGACGAAACTCCAATAAAAATCACGTATTCCTACAAGCTTAAGACAAACGAAAAAACACCATCCGTGCTTAGCGGCCGTGCTGGAATGAATGAAAAACCGCCGGCTGGTGATAAAATCATTACAAAGAATGAAGCATCTTTGAAGACCGGCAACGGTACTGCAACTGATAACATAAGTGGTTGCGAATTTGTGGTTGATACATCGAGTGGTTCGGTTCAGTCTATTGAATCTCCCAAGATTCAGAAGGTAAACGTTGCAAACTACTCTATTTCTGATCTTTCCGCAACTTTTAAGATTGCGAAGTATGATTCAGAGAATAAAAAGTGGGTTTATGCAACAGGTACCGAGGATGTGATGGAAAATAGTGATGTTGTATCACACACGCTTGTCTATGGTGTGGACGAGGACAAAGAAAGCGGCTTGATCCCGAAGGGAGCATATGATTTACAGGTGACTGGCAGTTTTACAGTTACATTCGATGATGGTGGACTGTATAAGCTGATCGAAACAAAGGCACCGAATGGTTATTTGCCGACAGGTTGGGTTTCTGAAGAATCAACAACCCGTGCTGCAATGGAGGCGTTTACAACATACTTCATTTACAACGGCGATACAACTAATCTTCCGGATGGTTTGACTGCGAAGGATGTACAGGTACTTGAGGTTAACAAATCTCTCACAATTCCCAACTATGAGCTGATTGACATTGGCGTTGATAAGACATGGTCTACAATACCAACAGAAGAAGCGAGTATAAATCTGGAGCTTTGGTGGTCTCATGTGAAGTCTAGCTCTATTCCGGAAGAGCCGCTTGCAAAGAAAGTAACTGCTGCGGATCTGGGACTGGCAAGCGATTTCAATGCAGAGTACACACTGACAAGTACAGAAGATGCGGAAGGCAATCCGGTATGGAACAATCCGCAAATCTGGAAGGATCTGCCGAATGGTAAGGATGGCAAACCGATTTACTACTATGTGAAGGAAGTATCCTACACAATTGGTGGTACAACATATCTGGTTGGTAATTCAGCTAACAATTACAAGCCAACTTATTCCAATAATGCGGTGAACAAGGATACAGAGGGTGCCGGAGTGGTGTCCATCATGAATACTGAGGGTTTGATTGTTGAGAAACTCTGGAGAAATTCGGATGGTACTGTAAAGGAAACGGGTATTCCTGTAAGTGAAATCCAGTTCAATCTGTATGGCGTTAGCAATAGCACATCTACACTTACCCTCATCTATTCGGGTACGCTCTCAGCAAAAGATGGTTGGCGGATGAAGATTCCGGAAACTGTCGATCTGAAATCGTATGATTCGTATCGAATTGAAGAGGTTCTGACAGATGCGCAAAAGGTTCTGCTGTATGGTTATGTAGTCAGCGATATTTACAATATCAATGGCACATCCGGTGTTATCAGACTGATTAACAAGGACAATTCTCCGACAAAAATTGACGTTGAAGTAACAAAGGTGTGGGCTGATGATGCAGACCATAGTAAGGATTCGATTACAGTAAATCTTTGGCAGACTACAAGTTTTGACGAAGATGATAAGTATGGACTTACCTTGACAACTGAGAATGCAGTTCTGTATAAGACGGTTGTACTTAGCAATGAGAACAGCTGGAAGAACGTTTGGCAGGGTCTTCCTTACAAATCCGAAGAAGGTTATCCATATTACTACTATCCAGTAGAAGTTGTGCCGGAGGGATATGAAGCAAGCTATGACAGTATTGAAACATCTGTTCAAAGCGTAACCATTACAAACTATGTTCCTGGCAAGCTGAATGTCGAAAAAATCTGGCAGACATCGGATCAAGAACTGATTGATGATGAGAGTGCACTTCTTCCGGGAAAAATCCAGTTGGAGGTTTATCAGCGCTTAAATCAAGCTGTTGCGTCTGGTTCGGGTGCATCTAAACCTGAAAGCATGAACATTGTTGCTTTGGGCGACTCTATCACACAAGGTACAATGGGTAAGGGTGGTCCGTACACCACAAAGCTGGATGCAGCACTTGAAAGCAGCAAGTATGGCTTCACTAATGTAACTGTAGTTAACGGCGGACAAGACGGCAATGCTATTATGGCTATGCCGGACGGAAATTACTATACAGAATCTACCGGTGAAACAAGAGCTGGTTTGATGGAGCGTTTGGATAGCATTAATTTGTCAGATGCAGATGTAGTTTTGATTATGATTGGTACCAATGATTTGATCAGTAATTATACCAATTATACAAAGGAACGTCTCAGCGATTTGTTGGATAAAGTTTATGGTAAAGTAAGCTCAGATGCAATCGTATTTATTGCAAGTATTCCAAAATTCGACTTTATTGATGCAAATAATAACAATACTACTGCTGAAGGTTATTTTGCGGATTATATCCATCATAAAAGCAGCTACGCAAGTACGCAGGCATTTGAAAATTATGTCAATAATACGCTGGTTGTTAATTACAATAATGTAGTTAAGGGTCTTGTAGAAGAACCAAAGTCTACATGGAAGAATCTGAATTTTGTAGATATCAATTCTGTGATTGATAAGGACACCGAGTTGAATGACGGATGTCATCCTAATACAGACGGCTATGAAGACATTGCAGAAACATTTGCTGATGCGATTGCTACTTACTACGGCAGCGGTGCAGCTGTTGCTCCTCCCACAGACTTTGATGGTGTACCGGATAATCTTACTGATAGTGAACTGTTCGGTGAAATAATCGAACTCACAAAAGATAATGGTTGGAAAGCAAGTCTGGATGTGCCAGATAAGAATGATCAGGGCGTTGAGTACATTTACTACATCAAGGAGAAGACAACTGGGTATACTGTAAGCTACAAGAGCAATGGTCAGATTTTGGGTGATAACACCAAAACGATTCAAGTTATAAATGAGGTGGAAATTCCCACGCTTGACCTCACAGTCAAGAAAACATGGATCGATGGTTCAAGCACAAACAGACCAAACCTCACGTTGCAGGTGCAGCGGAAAACAGACAGCACAGATTGGACAGACTATGAAATTGCAACTCCGACTCCGGATGAAAACGGGATTTACACCTATGAGGAGCTTCCGGCAACAGATCTTGAAGGAAACAAGTACTACTACAAGGTAGTGGAAGTGGTTCCGGATGGCTATCGACTGCTGAAGGAGGAGAACAATAGCATCTCGTCTGATTCGGAAGATAAGCAAATCAAACTGACAAACATCAAGACATTTAAGTTGGGCATCAAGAAGCTTTGGGACGATGGCGGTACACACCTCGGTGATGAAATCATCATCAAGATACGCAGAGCTACAACAAAGGCAGGCAATGACGATAGTCCGCTTGTTCTGAATGTAGAACCGGCTGCTTTGACATTGGGTATCAATGGAACGTATGCACTCACATCGAACAGATCTGATGTTGCATACACCACAGATTCTGATGCAATTTTGGTTAGCGAAGATGGTGTAATTACAGCATTGAAGGTGACTGAAACACCGGCAATCGTAACGGCAACGGCTGGCGGTCAAACTGTGGAAATTGAGGTAACTGTTGTGGATACTCTCACAGTAACACCGAATTCCTGCACAGTAATCGCTGGCAAGCAGACCGAGCTTACTGCATCGCTTCCTATTACGGGTCATACTTGGAATTCCGATATTGCAACAATTGCAATTTCCTCTGATGGTAAGACCATTACTGTAACAGGTGTGAAGGCAGGTACAGCAAATCTGGTAGTAACAGATGGCGAAACCGAATTTACAGTACAGATTACTGTTGATCCGGCTCTGGCAATCACTGGTGACGCTGAACGTACAATCATCATTGGAGATGAACTGACATTAACAACCAACAAGTCTGGTGCTGTATGGGAGGTTCTTGAAGGTGACGCAATTACAATTGATGAAAACGGTAATGTCAAAACAGTGAAAACTGGTACTGCTAAGGTACGTGCACAGCTGGGTGAAGAAACTGCAACAGCTCTGATTACAGTAGCTCCGTTCCAGATTACAACAGCAAAGCCAGCAACGATTAATATCGGCGGTGAGCTGCAGTTGGTAACGAACAGAGATGAAAGTGATGTAACATGGGGCTCTAGCAGTGAGAAGATCCTGGTTGATAATGATGGTAAGGTAACACTTAACAATGCAGCCGCCAATGACACAGCAACAATCACAGCAACGTACACAAAGAATAATCAGACATACACAGACACAATTGAAGTGACAGCGATTGCCTCGGAGATGTTTGTTATCAAGCCGAACACTACAGATCCTACAACATTTGATATTCCGGCAGAAGCTCAAAATAATGTCACAGAAGTTATTGTTGAATTTGGAGCACCGGTAGGTAATATTGATGTGGACTTCCGAATTCTTTCAAATGGTACAGAAGTAGCATCTTCTTGGTTGGACGAGAAGGACGGATCTATGGCTGTTTGGGAGTGGAATGATTATGCGTATGATGCAACGGAAAAATCTAATGATGCTGACCAACATACGGATAACATCATTACTTGGAAGTGGAACAAGGGCTCGGATGCAAAGCCAACACTGACAGCAGTACAATTCATTCCAAAAAATAATTCGAGTCTTAGTGATTTGGTTGTTAAAAACATTTCTTTCAAGCTGGAAGACGGTACCATCTATAAGTACTACAGTGCTGACGGCAGCGGCGGTTCGACGGGCGGCGGCACAGGCGGTGAGTCTGGCGGCGGTTCGACTGATGAACCTGATGAACCTGATGATCCTGAGGAAGATGAAGGTCTTGAAGTTCCAGTTTCGTTGAATACAGTCAATGCTGATGATACTGTGAAGTTTGTATTATCCGGTCCTGCCAATACGTATGTTAACGGCGGACTGTGTGGAAATGTAAACGGTGTGTGGAATGACTCTACTAATTACAAATGGGAAGGAACATTTGACAGCAATGGCAATTTGGAAGTTTCCATTAAGAGCCCACAAAATTACACAGGAGCAGAACTTCAGCTTTGGTGGTGTTCTACAGATGGTAATACAAACATCATTGATCAGGTAAAGGTTCTGAGTTGTGAAGTGATTCCTGCTAGCGGTTCTGGCGATGGAGAAGATGTTGGTGGTGGTTCAGGTGATACAGGTGCAAAAACAGGTACAGTTTCGTTGAATGGGTCTGATTCTTCCACTATTTACGTCCTTGATAATCAGTCCAATGTAGATGTAACTCAAATCGTATTGAATGTATCAAGTGCTAGCAGTGGAGGACAGATGCAGATTGTATTTTACAATAGCGAGAACGTGCCGGAGTGGGGACAGAGTGAAGGTGAATTTTACATCCAGACCTACAACGGAATAGCTGCTACATCTCAAAAGAACTGTACTGTTGCTGTTGATGGTAACACATTTACTATTACAGGATTTTCGAATGATTTGAACCGAATAGAGTTTAAGAGTGGTCTGGATATTGATTTGAGTTATACCATCACTTACAATACCCCTGAAGGTCAAACCCTCTCCCTCCGCAACCTCAACACCTCGATCCTCGCAAGCAGCAAGCTGGCGGCGGCAGCGAACATCAGCAGAACCACGCTGAACTTTGTCGCAGACGGCGAAACTGGAATTGAGGAAGCAACAATTGAACTGAACGGTTCCGACATTGGCTGGGAAGTGATTCTTGAAAATCTGGAAGCTTGTGACGAAACAGGCAATCCTTACTACTACTGGATCGTAGAAGATGAGGAAACAGCTCCAGTTGGATTCATACCAAGCTACAAGTTCGAAGACGGTGAAGATGCAGATCCGGATACCAGCGACAAGTATATTGACGCAATGGAAGGTGATGCAGCCGCAACCGTCAAGAACACGCCAATTGAAACAGGCGGCGCAACCATGCCCTCCACCGGCGGACAGGGCACACAGTGGTATTACATCGTCGGCATGATAACGATGCTGATCGGTGCAGCCGGAATAATCGTACTGAAGCGTAAGCAGATGAGCGAACGCTAAGGATACACAGCAAAAACCAAAGTAAACACACAAACAACCGGAGAGGGCGGCACGACCGCCGCCCCTCCACACACAATTGATTAAAAAGGAGAATTATTATGAAAAAAATGAGAAGATTTGCAGCGATCGCAGCAGCAGCAGCTATGACAGCTTGTATGGCAGTTCCGATGATGAGTATGATGAGCGCTTCCGCAGCTGATATTACAATTACAGGCGTGCAGGATGGTTACGCTGGTGATGCTGAAAAGCACACATATGAGGCATATCAGATTTTCGCAGGTACACTGTCTGGTGGCGTTCTTTCTAACATTGTATGGGGTTCTTCTGTTGATGTATGGGACGAAAATAATGAATTGGATGCTGCAAAGCAGAATGAACTGATTACAGCAATTAAGGCAATTGATATTGGTACTGCAGATGCACCTAATAAGCCATTTGATTTGACAACAGTTAAGGACGCTGAATCTGTAGCCGGAGTTCTTGCAACAATCACAACTCATGATGCAGCTCTCACTAAGGCATTTGCAAAGGCTATTGATGATTATCTCCTTAATAATGCTGTTGCTTCTGATGCTACCGGTAAGATTTCTGGTTTGGCTGATGGTTACTATTTGGTGCAGGATGCAGCTGCTCCTACAGATGGAGATGATGCAGGCACTGCTGTTACTGCTTCCAGAACTCGCTATATTCTCAAGGTTGCAGGTGAGGGCGTAACAGTTAGTGTGAAGTCCTCTGTTCCCGAGGTTATGAAGAAGGTTAAGGAAGAGTCCTACCAAAATAATGACGCAGTAAATTTCAATGGTGATTATACAGTAGGTGCTGGTTATAACGATGTTGCTGACTATGACATCGGCGATGACGTTCCTTTCAGACTGTATGGTACTATGCCTTCTAGTCTTGGTGACTACGATCACTACTACTACAAGTTTACTGATACACTGGGTAGTGAATTCACTTTCGGTAATGATGTTGCTGTAAAGGTTAATGGTACCACCAATGTTCCTCAGAAGGTTGGTGAACATGTGAATTATACAGTGGAACCGACAGAAAATGGTTTTACTGTTGAATTTGCGGATGTTAAGAATCTCTGGTCCGATGCAAATGGCACAGTGATCTCTGTAGGCACAACCGATAGAATTGTTGTAGATTACACAGCTAAACTGAATGCGAATGCAAAGGTAGGCTATGATGGTCAGATCAATGGAGTTTCCCTTAAATTCTCCAACAACCCGAATCAGGAATATAATCCGTGGGATACTTCTAATGAAAATGATACACCCGATACAGGCGATACAGAAGAAGATGGCGTAATCGTATTTACTTATGGTTTTGACATCAATAAGGTGATCTCTGGCAGTCAGACAAAGCTTGCAGGTGCGAAGTTTGCAGTTTACTACATGGATGGCGAAACTAAGCGTTATATTAAGACAGATGATAATAACTGCTATGCTGGCAATCTGGAAGCCGCACCGACAAAGGAAACCGAAGTTGGTAATGACAAGGGTCTTTGGGTATCCAGTGACGCTGAGGGTGTTAACATCGTGATCAAGGGTCTGGATAAGGACAAGACATACTATGTAGAAGAAATTGCAGCTCCTGCAACCTATAACGACCTTGATGCGCCTGTTGAGGTAACAATTGCTTCTACATTTGATGAGAATGGAATCTACCAGCAGAATTGGACATATAGCACATCCAAGAATGGTACAGCTGGTAGTTATACAGCTCTGGATAATATTACAGTTTCTGATGGCACAAATACAGATACTGCTACTGCTGATGATATGGCAACAATCACAATTGCGAACAGCCAGGGTTCCACCCTCCCCAGCACCGGCGGCATCGGTACAACCCTGTTCTACGTCATCGGCGGCACACTGGCAGCTGGCGCAGGCGTATCCCTGATCGCTAAGAAGCGCATGAAGAACGAGGACTAATGCCCCTCACGACATACAACGAATACACTTTACACTGAACTAATCTGATTGAATAACCTGAATCCGGCGGCGGCACTGTCGCCGCCGCACATTAGGG
>JAZNOB010000285.1:0-6139 GCA_045580565.1 Ruminococcus sp. | reverse complement strand
GACAGGCGGGGGAGTACTTGATGCGGCTAACGAGTTCGGCAGCCTTGTGGAGATCTATTCCGAAGGCATCGGCCTTATTGAGCTGGACATTACCGACTTAGCGCCTCGTGAAGACGAAGTGGGTACGACAGCAGGATTAGTTCGAGGTGTTCTGGCAGGTCTTGTTGATCAGGGGTTCAAGGCCGGAGGATTCAAGGCGTACGTAACCGGCGATGTACCTCCGGGATCAGGACTTTCGTCTTCGGCTGCATTCGAAGTTTTGATAGGTCGTATCCAGTCGGAACTCTATAATGACGGCAGTGTTTCTCCTGTCGAGATGGCGCGTATCGGCAGGTTCGCAGAGAATGAATATTTCGGTAAACCGTGCGGATTGATGGATCAGATGGCAAGCGCTTTTGGCGGCATCATCTACATCGACTTCGCATATGATGATTGTCCTATAATAGAAGAAATAGACTTTGATTTCGATAAATGCGGGTACAAACTTTGTATCACTAATACAGGCGGATCTCATGCTGATCTGACTTACGAATATGCGGCTGTTCCGGCAGAGATGATGGCGGTTGCTGAGCTGTTCGGTCAGGAAAAACTGCGAGGTATAACTACGGAGAAGATCCTTGAGAACGCATCAGGTATTAGGCAAAAATCAGGAGACAGAGCGCTGCTGCGCGCTTTGCATTTCGCAGGAGAGACCGAGAGGGCGAAGGCGCAGGCCGAAGCCTTGAAAGACGGCGACTTTGGAGAATTCTTAAGGCTTATGAAGGAATCGGGTGATTCGTCGTACAAGCTGCTTCAGAATATTTATGTGGCTGACAAATCAGGTACCCAGAGCATAGCCATAGGCCTGGCAGTGAGCGAAGCCGTTCTTGGAGAAGACGGAGTGTGCAGAGTCCACGGAGGAGGCTTTGCGGGAACTATACAGGCATTCGTTAAGGACGATGCCGTTGACAGATACAGGACGGCGATGGATAAATTATTCGGCGACGGTGCCTGCAAGGTGCTGAAGATTAATGCAGTTGACAGAGGATAAATCGGAGAATCAAAATGACTAAACCAAACAAGAAATTCTGGATAGCGCTGGTGCTGTTTGGCCTTGTCGGTCAGGTGGCATGGGTGGTTGAGAACATGTATCTCAACGTGTTCATATATAAGATGTTCCATGCGTCGGCGGCGCAGATCGCTATGATGGTAAGTGCTTCGGCAGTTGCAGCGACTGTGACTACTATTTTGATGGGCGCGTTGTCAGACAGAGTGGGCAAGAGAAAGATATTTATCTGCGCCGGTTATCTCGTATGGGGCGTGACCATCATGGCTTTTGGTCTAGTGAAGATGGATGTGCTTACACCTGTATTTGGCGGTGTGGCGGAAGCTGCAGCGGCCGGAGTCAGCATCGTTATCGTGCTGGACTGTGTGATGACTTTCTTTGGCTCCACTGCCAATGATGCGGCATATAATGCGTGGCTGACTGACTCGGGAAATGACTCCAACAGAGGTAAGATAGAAGGTATCAATGCTATGATGCCGCTGGTGGCGATACTTGTCGTATTCGGTGGATTCATGGGATTCGATCTGGATAAGGCGGGAAGCTGGACAGTAATATTTACCATCATCGGCACAGTTGTGCTGGTTATAGGAGTGCTTGGCTTCTTCCTGGTTGAAGATGTGGATATTTCCGATGCTGATGAGCTGGCGGATGGTGATGGAGATCGCAAGAAGCTGTCATATTGGGAAAATCTCCGCTACAGTTTCAGGCCATCTGTATTCCTTAAGAATAAACTGCTCTATGCAGTTATCGGTGCATTTGCAGTATTCAATATCTCGATACAGGTGTTCATGCCGTATCTCATCGTATATTATGAGCAGAGCCTACAGATGAGCGGATATGTATTGATATTGGCACCGGCTGTTATTCTGGCTGCGATTTTCACGGCAGTGTATGGTCGGCTGTATGATCAGCTGGGATTCAAGATGAGTGTAGTGCCGGTGATGATAATACTGGCTCTCGGATATATCGTATTATTCTGTTTCAAAGCAACAGTGCCTGTATTTATCGGTTCTGTTCTCATGATGTGCGGCTATCTTGCCGGCATGGCAGTGTTCGGGGCTATGATCAGATCAAGGATCCCGCTGCACATGGCAGGCCGTTTCCAGGGCGTGCGTATTATCGGGCAAGTGTTGATACCGGGAGTTATCGGACCTGCTATAGGAGCTTATGTGCTGCGTGATGCGGAGCAGATAGCTAACAACGACGGGACTTATTCATTCCTGCCTGATGAAGGTATATTCATGGCAGCGCTGCTGGTACTGGTAGTGCTGGCTGTATGTGTGTACGGCATTTTCGTGATGATGCGAGTAGGGCATAACGATCTGCTGACTGAAGCCGGTGAAAGGCTGCTTGCAGCGGAAGATAACGACAGCTCTTCGTGGGACGTATATCCTCGTCCTCAGATGAAGCGTGATAAATACATGATCCTCAAAGACGGCTGGACACTCGACGGCAAACCGATAAGGATGCCGTTCCCGCCGCAGTCCATACTTTCAGGCTTCGAAGGCAAAGTAGGCGACGAACTTACATACGAAACTACATTCGGCATACCTGAAGATTTTACGAAAGATCGAGTTTTGCTCAACTTCGGTGCAGTAGACCAGATAGCAGAAGTCTGGATAGACGGTAAGCACGCAGGAAGTCATGAAGGCGGATACCTGCCTTTTGCATTAGATATAACTGAGTTTGTCAGCGGAGCCGCTCACAAGCTGACCGTTAAAGTCACTGACAAGCTGGATAAGAAATATCCTTATGGCAAGCAGACTAAGAAACGCGGCGGCATGTGGTACACACCTGTTAGCGGCATTTGGCAGCCTGTGTGGATCGAAAACGTACCGGATGAATATATCAAATCGATCCGTATGACGCCTGACCTTGAAGGTGTTGATGTGTGGCTTGAGATGAATACCGGAGCCATAGGCAGAAAACGCCTGGAACCCGCTGAGAAGAGGCTTTGGACGTGCGAGGATCCATTCCTCCATACTGCAGTTATAACGTCGGGAGATGACGAAATAGAGGTTTATTATGCCCTCCGAACTGTGGACATCAGGGAGATAGATGGCGTGGATCGAGTATGTCTCAATGGTGAGCCGATATTCTGGCATGGAGTACTGGATCAGGGCTACTTCAGCGACGGACTTTTCCTGCCGGCAGAGCCTGAGGAATATGAACGCGATGTGCTTCGCATGAAGGAACTGGGATTCAACATGCTGCGAAAGCATATAAAAGTCGAGCTGGAATGGTTCTACTATTACTGTGATAAACACGGCATGCTGGTGATGCAGGATATGGTCAATAACGGCTCATATTCGTTCATCAAGGATACTGCGCTTCCGACTATAGGCATGAAGAAAAAGTCTGATAAGACAGGACTAGGCGTTGATGGTAAGAGCAGCGAAGAGGCCCGCAAGGAAATCTTCATCAACCATGCTCACGATACTGTGCAGCATCTGTATAATCATCCGTCCATCGTCGGCTGGACTATATTTAATGAAGGATGGGGGCAGTTCGAAAGCGATTACATGTATGAGATGATTCGTGAGATCGATGATACACGTCTGATCGATTCGACTTCCGGATGGTTTGCCCGGGAAAAGAGTGATTTTGACAGTGAGCATATTTACTTCAAGGCAGAGCCGCAGACTGATGGGAAGCGCATCGGTAAGCGCCCGTTGTTTATGTCGGAATGCGGAGGATACACACGACTTGTCGACGGCCATCATTACAGCAAATACGCAGCTTACGGCTATGGAGGTGCAGATAGTGAGGCAGATCTGACCTCGATGATCTGTGATATGTACGAAAAAATGATAATCCCGGGAATTCCGGATGGCATTTGTGGCTGCATCTACACCCAGCTCAGCGATGTGGAAGATGAGATCAACGGACTTTACACATACGACCGCAAGGTCTGCAAGGTGGATAAGGAAAAGATGCAGGATTTAGCGGAAGAATTAAAAAGAAAGCTGTAAATAAAAAAGACATTGCATGTTATAGTGCAATGTCTTTTTCTGATTTGATGATCTTACTTTATGTCTTCGTCCCCGAATGGGTCACCGCATTCAGGGCAGAATTTAGGCGGGTGCGAAGGATCTTCAGGCTCCCAGCCACATTTATCGCATTTATACTGTAGGGCATCAGCCGGTTTTTTTGAGCCGCATTCCATACAGAATTTGCCTTTGTTTAATGTGCCGCAGCTCGGACAGTTCCAGCCTGATTCTTCAGGTTTCTTTGAGCCGCATTCCATACAGAATTTACCGGTGTTACCGGAAGTGCCGCACGAGCATGTCCATCCGGTAGGTGTCGGTTCAGCAGCAGGTTGAGCGGGGGTTTGATTTCCCATAGCATATAGTCCTTGGGCATTTAAACCATTTGATGCCATATTTGCCATGCCAAGTCCCATGAAGGCCATTGCTGCCCCGGCATTTTCGTTAGCAGCTGCATTTTGGATCGCTTCAGCTTGTGCATCTGTGAGGCGAGCAGCAGCCATAGTAGGATTTCTGAGAACAGCAGTTTTCTGAAGTTCCTTGATAAGATCTTCATCTTCATCGCTGGCAGAGACGGATGAAATACCCATAGATACAACCTCTATACCGCGTATATTATGCCATTTATCAGAAAGAACATCGTCTATTGCCTTAGTGAGCTCTTCTGTATGAGCAGCTATTTCAGAATAGCGGACACCGCATTTTGACACTTCGGCAAAGGCAGGCTGCAAAGCTGTCAGAAGCTCTGTTTTGAGCTGTGGTTCAATATTCTGTCTTGTATATATTCCTGCAAAATTGCCGCATACATTAGTAAAGAACAATACAGGATCTGAAATTTTGAAACTGTATTCTCCGAAACAACGGATAGATATGTCCATATCAAGACCGATGTTTTTATCTATTACTCTGAAAGGTACAGGCTGAGGCGTTCCATACTTATTTCCCATTATTTCTTTAGTGTTGATGTAATACACTCTCTGATCTTTTGGAGCTTCTCCGCCGTATGTAAAACGCTTACCGATATTAGCAAGTGTCTTCTTCACCTGTTCTCCAAGGTCTCCGACAAATAGTGAAGGTTCAGTTGATGAATCATATATGAATTCTCCCGGTTCAGCACAGATCTCAACTACTTTGCCTTGTTCAACTATCATCATACATTGACCCGGTGCAACGGCAATGACACTGCCATTACTGATTATATTGTCTGCGCCTCTTTTATTTGACTTTCCTTTAGTATTTCTTTTTTCACCCATGGCAGCAATGACATCGGCAGGAAGAGAATCACAATAAAAAAACTC
This sequence comes from Ruminococcus sp., assembly GCA_045580565.1. Taxonomy (GTDB): domain Bacteria; phylum Bacillota; class Clostridia; order Oscillospirales; family Ruminococcaceae; genus Ruminococcus_C. The sequence continues at coordinate 809 of JAZNOB010000285.1, read as the reverse complement.
CTTCCACTGTTCGCCCATAACATCGCCTACTGAAGCTGTTAATGCTTTTATCAGTCCCATAATTATACCTCCATGATTCAGCTTGTATACTACAAAAAAATTGTACCCTTAAAGAAAAACAATGTCAATTGCTGAACACGAAATATGTCATAATATGAATTGATTTTATGTATGGTGATTGATATAATTAATTGAAATATTTCATTAATGTTCTTGGAATTTAGAGAGGTAAGTGTTATGAGAATTTGTGAATACTGCGGCAGTGTAAGTGAAGCGACTGTTTGCCCTAATTGCGGTGCAAGTATGGTCGAAAAAGTTAGTCAACCTGAGATGAATAATGGATTTAACAGTGAGTTCAACACTTACAGTGTGAACACAGCATACCAGGAGCCTAAGGAAAAATTCTACCAGAAGGCATGGTTTATTATTCTTATGTTGTTCTTGTTCTGGCCTGTTGGTGTAGCACTTATGTGGATATATAAGAAATTTCCATTAGCGGTTAGAATAATAATTTCTGTATTCTTTGGTCTTGCACTGATCGGAAGTCTATGATTTTAAAGGGTCCTCATAAGGACCCTTTTTTATTTGTGCTCTACTATTGAAAAACACTGCGTTTTACGATATTATACCTCTATGGATGTTTTGATTTTATACTTATCATTATGCGTGCTGGGATATTTCCTGGGAGCATACTTAAAAAAACGTAATATCGTACTAAAAGGCGCCTCAGTGTTACAGACGATAGCTCTTGTGGCGCTGGTTTTCGTGATGGGAGCCCGCATCGGATCTGAAGATGAGATCGTAAGATC
>JAZNOB010000284.1:0-8019 GCA_045580565.1 Ruminococcus sp. | reverse complement strand
AATAAATTTTATATTTGAAAGGAATTTTCTAAAATGAAGACTACATTTAAGAAGAGCATGGCTGCACTTTCTGCAGTTGCTGTAGTAGCTGCTTCTGCAGCTGTATTCGCTGTTCCGGCTGACGCTGCTGCTGGTACACTTTCCGTAGGTACTGTTGAACTCACACTCGATGAGCTGCAGGCTGCTAACTATGAAGTTACTGTTCCTGTAACTGTTGAAGGTTCTAACGGTTGGTACAAGCTGGGTTACGGTGTTCAGTTCAATACTGCTGAAGTAACACTTTCTAAGGTTGTTAGCGGCGGCGCTATCATGGCTGCTATGGGCGAAGGCTACGCAGTAGTTCCTGGCGTTGGTATCAATAACGACGCTGGTAAGGCATGGGTTGGCTACGTTGTATCTCCCGATGGCGCTACACAGGTTTACTGTGGCGACGGTAACTGCACAAACCTCAAGTTTGCAGTTAACGAGAACGCAGCTGCTGGCGATGTTTATGACATCACAGTAATGGTTGAGAACGAAGGCAACACTCTGGAAATCGGTACTGCTGACGGTACAGCTTCTCCTGCTTACGTAAGCGGTCAGATCATCATCAAGGGTGAGACAACAACAACTACTACAACTACAACAACAACTACTACAACTACTACAACTACTACAACTACTACATCCACAACAACTACTACAACTACAACAACTCCTGCTCCGACAACAACAACTACTACATCTACAACAACAACTGAGCCGACAACAACTACAACAACAACAACATCTACAACAGCTGGTAAGACAGAGTCTCCTAAGACTGGTGACGTTCTGCCTGTAGCTGGCGCTGCTGCTGCTCTGGTTGTAATCGGTGGTGTAGCTCTCGTTGCTAAGAAGAGAAAGTAATTTCTCCAAAGAGTAACTAAAGCTCTTACAGATTAAAATCTGAATTCAAGGCACCTTCCTTCGGGAAGGTGCTTTTTTCGTACCCAGACGCATAAAATGCCCTGAGGTGATGATATGTACGGTATCTACGCAAGACAATCCGTTGAAAAGCAGGATTCCATTTCCATAGAAATGCAGATAGACCTGTGCATGGGACGTGTGCCGGAGAATGAGACCGCTGAAGTATACGCCGACCGAGGCTGCACGGGAACTAATACAAAGCGGCGGGAATATCAGCGAATGCTAAGTGATATACGCCATGGGAGGCTGAGCGGAGTAATCGTGTATAAACTGGACCGGATCTCACGTTCGCTTCTTGACTTCGCAAGACTATCAGAGGAGCTTGAAGCGCACAGCGTCAAGCTCTGCTCATACAGCGAGGAGCTTGACTCCGGTTCGCCTATGGGCAAAATGATAATCCGCCTGCTGATAATGTTCGCAGAGATGGAACAGCAGATGATCTCTCAGCGCATTCGTGACAATTACAAGGCAAGAGCACTGAAAGGTATGTGTTTGGGTGGCACACTGCCCTATGGCTATAATAAGGACCTGACAATAAACGATACAGAAGCTGAAACCGTGCGGCTCATGTACAGCCAGCTGCTTACTGGGATGAGTCTTGACGCAATCGCACGTAATCTCAATGAAAATGCCGTATCATCGCCAGAAATGAGCCGCTGGACGGGACAGCAGGTCAGCCGTCACCTGAAGAATACGGCTTATGTCAGATGCAGTGCAGATGTTAGAGAATGGCTCACTCATGAGGGAATTGATGCGGCGAGCTGCGGAGAATTTTCCGATGGTAAAGGCGTCATAACTATAAAAAGCAAGGATGCAAAATACGCCGTTCCTGGCAGGCACGATGGAATCATCGAACCTGATGTCTGGCTTGCGGTGCAGGATGTTCTTCTCAGACGCAAGCCCTCGCAGAACGGCGGAAGCGGCGAAACCTCATGGCTTCAAGGGTTGTGTCTGTGCGGAAAATGCGGGAGTTCATGCTACGTGCGTGGTAACGGAAAGGGCAGTCCGTATATTTATTTAGTGTGCAGAGGAAAAAGGCTCGGTGCCTGCACAGGCTTGAAAGCCGTCAGGACAGAAAAGATAGAGAGGCTTGTCGGTTCAGTCATCAGCAGGGAAATCAGAAAAACCATGGTACAAAGCAAGCCTCAGTCTGACAGAGAGCTGCTCGGTCTGGCAGGGAAAAGAGAGTGTGAATCACGTGGGAAAATGTCAGGATGGAGAGAACTAAAGCTTAACGATAAAAAAGCAGCGGCAGCCGTGTTAATTAAAAATGTCGTTCTGACCGAGGATGTGGTAACTGTAATTCTCCGATAATGTGTCAGCCCATATCATATGCTCCAGGAAAGGTTACACCCAGAACAGCAGGAAAGCTCATCGCCGATACAGTCTGCCGGATTTTGGAGGATAAAGCTGATGAAAATGCTGACAGGTAAAAGGATAGGTTTTGCTGTAACCGGATCCTTTTGTACTTTCAAAAAGGCATTTGCTGAAGCGGAGGCTCTTGTACAGCATGGGGCAGAGCTTACGCCCATTTTTTCAGCAAATGCTGCCGGAACGGACACACGCTTCGGCAAAGCGGCAGACCATATACGCCGCATGGAGGAGATTGCCGGCAGGCGTGCGCTGCTTACAATTGCAGAGACAGAGCCACTCGGCCCTAAGGATATGCTGGATGCGATCGTTGTTGCGCCGTGTACTTCCAATACACTGGCGAAGCTTGCCTTAGGAATAGTGGATACGTCGGTTACCATGGCGGTCAAGTCAATGCTGAGAGGCGGCAAGCCGATAATAGTTGCGGCGGCTACTAACGACGCACTCAGGTGCTCAGCCAAGAATATCGGGCTTCTGCTTAACGCAAAGCACTATTACTTTGTGCCGATAGGTCAGGATGCACCGGAAGATAAGCCAGCGTCGATGGTGGCAGATTTCACTCGTATAGCGGAAACGGTGAAGCTTGCACTTGACGGCAGACAAATTCAGCCTTTGATAATACAGAAAGGTTGAAACATTAATACAATTCTGAGAGAATATGAATAATAAACCGCCTGACTGCGTATGTGGTCAGGCGGTATTACGGAGGTTGAATATGGCTCAGATAATCGCAAATCAGGCACTTATAATGCTGCTTCTCAATCTTGTAGGCATACTCGTTTACAAGCTGAAGATAGTCACCCGAGACGGCGGCAGACAGCTTTCAGCACTTGTACTGGAAATCGTAACGCCTGTTCTGGTAGTACACGCATATATGGACGTGGAATTCAGCAAGCAGATGGCAGTTAATCTTCTCTGGACATTCGGACTTGCTGCGGTTTCCTATATACTTACGATCTTAGGGTCAATGATCCTTTTACGGAAAAAGGATGGCAGAGAAACAGCGATCGAACGCTTTTCCTCAATTTACAGCAACTGCGGCTTCATGGGAATACCGCTTGCCAGCGCACTTTTTGGCTCAGAGGGCGTACTGTATGTTACCGCATTTCTGACGGTATTCTTCTTCCTGTCATGGACTCACGGCATCATGACGCTTACAGGCAAGCGTGATATGAAGGCTCTTCTGAAGGTTATGCGTTCGCCTACTGTCATAGGTATCGGCATAGGCCTTGTACTGTATTTCACTCAGCTGAAGCTCCCGTCGGTTATTGCAGAAACAATGGATTTCATTGCGTCACTGAATACGCCCCTTGCAATGATAGCCTCAGGTATAAGCGTCGCTCAGGCGAATATTATAGGTGCACTCAGAAATGCTCGTGTTTACTGGGTCTCCGTATGCCGTCTGCTTATTCTTCCGGCGCTGACGATGATAGTGTGTCTGTGCTGCACCTTTATTCCGGAGGATGTGCGCATAGTCGTTCTTCTTCTGTCAGCTGCACCTTCAGCAGCTATGTGTACGCTTCAGTGCCAGAAGCTTGGACTGAATGACGTTTACGCATCCCAGATCTTCGCTATGACGACAGTTCTCTCCATGGGAACTCTGCCCCTTGTGATCAGGATATTTACTATGCTCACGGCAAACATTGGATAGAAATATTTTCTTAATAAGATGAGTAAAAAATCCTGTGTGCAAAATGTAAATTTAAGGTATTTCGTCTCGTTTTTGGTTGCATTTGATTCACAAATGTGATATAATGTAAGTGTAAGGGGGCGTTAAAGCCCGTATACTTAAATCGGAGCTGAAAACATGAACGGATACGGAATAAGTAAAGCTGAACTTAAAAAACATAACAGGATATGTATTTTACAAACAATATTGGAGTCAGGTCCTATATCCAGAATAGATATTGCCAGAAAGCTTCATATTACACGAGGTGCTATAACTGTACTATCAAATGAGATGATACAGCAGAATATCATCAGGGAAGTCGGAGACGGACAGGGGGACAATGTTGTAAAGGGGCAGAAGGGCAGACGCAAGGTCCTTCTGGATATTGACTACGACAGATATTTTCTGCTTGGTGCGTGTGTTGACGAAAACAACATATCTATAGGACTTACCACCCTTGATGGACGTTCCCTTGAAAAGTCCAATATACTTATAGACAGGAAGTGCACGGCTGAAAATGCGGCTGAGATAATCAGGATAAGCGTTGACGGCATTCTGAGACACAGCGGTATGGATATGAGTTCAGTAATAGGCATGGGTGTAGCAGTCATGCCGGCAGCTTTTTCAATCGAAGGAATAACCGGTATAAGCGGTGAGCCTGACTATCGTCATATAGAGAGTCTTGTATCAAAGCGGCTTAACATACCTGTATATGCAGGAAACGGAATTAATCTCCTTGCACTTGCAAGCTTCGGAGGTGCCGGCAGGGAACGGACTGTTGCCAACAGAGCTTTGATTTATGCCGACAGGAATCGTATTCGTGTATCAGTGGTGTGCGGAAATCATCTTCGCAGTGATGCTGATGAGGGCGGCGAGGATATCAGCTATATGTGTGTAAGACCCGATGGTGTAAGGGAAGACGGGTACTGCAAAGGTTCGGCAAGGGCTGAGCTTACAGCGACTGCCATCGGCAGGAAGGTATCCGGAATAATAAATAGTATAGACACACCGGAGCTTTGCCGTCTTACCGGCGGAAGCAGCAAGGCTGTTACGCTGGGACAGCTGCTCAGTGCATACAGCGGCGGCGATGAAGTGCTCAGACAGCTCCGTATGGAAACGCTTGATTCATTCTGTCTTATGCTCAATAATATATCTGTTGCGTTCGGCACTGACAGGTTAAACCTGTGCGGTTTCGGATTGAGTCAGTCTCAGCTGAGCGAGATACATAGGCACGCTGAAGCATTCGGCGGCAGAGAATTTGCTGATAAGATAAGACTATGTCACATCGACAGGCTTCATGGCTTTGTAAGCGGATGTGCATATGCAGCAATAAACGGCTTTTTCAGAACCGGCGGAGCTATAGGCTGTGATGAAATGTAATTAGTGATAAAAACGAGCTGTTCATTCAGCTCGTTTTTTGTCAGATTATAAATTTTTGTGTATTTTACAGGAGAACACTTGAACTCCTGTGAAAGATATGTTATAATATCAGTTAGGTTAATACTCTGAGAAATGAGATATATTTGAAAGGAGTAGGATTCCCATGGGAATCCGATGTGGTAGGTATGAAGTTGTCAGAAATGAAAAGAGAAGAGCTTGAGAAGTTCCTCAGTGACTGCAAGGCGGAATATGATGGTTATAAGGCTGAAAATCTGAAGCTTGATATGTCAAGAGGTAAGCCCTCACCGCAGCAGCTGGATCTGAGCATGGATCTGATGGACTGCCTGAAGCGTGATGATTATAAGGCTGAGAATGGTCTGGACTGCCGTAACTATGGCGTACTTGATGGTCTTCCGGAGGCAAAGGAATTTTTCGCACAGATGCTGGGTGTAGCACCGGCTGAAACTATTATTTTCGGCAACTCCAGCCTGAATGCTATGTACTGGGCAATGTCTGTAGCAATGACAAACGGCGTTATGGGCGGCACTCCATGGTCACAGCAGGGCAAGATCAAGTTCCTGTGTCCTGTTCCGGGATATGACCGTCACTTTGCCATCAGCGAATTTTTCGGCATGGAAATGATAAACATTCCTATGGATGATAATGGTCCTGATATGGATATGATCGAAAAGCTCGTTGCTGAGGATGAAAGCATCAAGGGTGTATGGTGCGTACCTATGTACTCAAATCCCGGCGGCGTTGTATACAGCGATGAGGTTGTAAAGCGTTTTGCTTCACTGAAGCCGAAGGCTGCTGACTTCCGTATCTTCTGGGATAACGCTTACTGTGTACACCATCTGGTTGACAATCCTCCGGTACAGGCTAACCTCATGGACGAGGCAAAGAAGGCTGGCAACGAGGATATCTGCTATATGTTTGCGTCCACTTCAAAGATCACATTCCCCGGCACAGGTGTATCTCTCATGGCTGCAAGTGAGAACAACATGAAGTGCCTGAAGAAGTCTCTGGGCTTTGCGACTATCAGCTATGACAAGATCAACCAGCTCCGCCATCTGAGATTCTTTGACGGTAAGTTCGAGAACATGGTAGAGCACATGAAGAAGCACAAGGATCTCATTGCACCTAAGTTTGCTATTGTAGAGAATACTCTTGAAAAGGAGCTTGCAGAGCTTGGTATTGCAAGCTGGTCAGATCCTCTGGGCGGTTACTTCATCTCCTTCAATCAGAAGGGCTGTGCAAAGCGCATTGTGTCTCTCTGTAAGGAAGCTGGTGTTGTACTGACTGGTGCAGGTGCGTCCTTCCCGTATGGCGTTGATCCGCAGGATGAGAACATCCGTCTTTCTCCTACATTCCCCACAGAGGAAGAGTTGCAGAAGGCAATGTATGTATTCGTGTGCAGTGCAAAGCTGGCTGCTGCTGAGAAGATGCTTGCTGAATAAAGTAAACTGAAATTATAAATCCCCTGTCTGATGGCAGGGGATTTTTTGCAGTATCTGGTGTAAGGTGAATTGTAGTTTGCAGCTGGCGCCAGCTGCACCGCAATTCCCCACCCACTTCAGAATCCGGTTGATGCAGCTTTTCTTAGCCCTCCCCAGGGAGGGCGGTGAGACTTTGTTTGCATTTAGCAAAATCGACTAAATTCAGCCGATTTTGCACGCACGATTTTAACGCCCCTTGAGGGGCATTCGTGTGCGCACACCGGACGCAGAAACTTACGTGGGGTGGACTGCGGTGAAGCTGGCGCCAGCTTCAAACTACAATTTACACCCGCCTGTCAAAACAAATAAGACTGCCGCATCACGCAGCAGTCTTTCTATTCAGGCAAATCAAGCCTTACAAAGCTTCTTAACTTCCTCAAACTCCTCGGTGATCTCAGCCTCAGGAGCCTTTGTAAGCAGTGAAACGATCACATTAACAATAACAGCTACAACGAACGCCGGCAGAAGTTCGTATACGTTCAGGAATCCGAGACCCCAGTCTGCACAGTTGGGAGCGATCAGGTGCTTCCATACGAATACCATAACGCCGCCTGCTACCATGCCGGACAGTGCGCCCCACTTGTTGGAACGCTTCCAGAACAGTGCAGCCAGTACAACCGGACCGAAGGTTGCGCCGAAGCCTGCCCATGCGAAGGATACGATTCTGAATACAGAGCTTGACTGATCCCATGCAAGAACGATACCCAGTGCTGCAATTACCAGCAGGATAGCACGTGCTACGATCATGGATGTCTTGTCGGAAAGCTTCATTCTGAATGTGCCCTTCAGCAGATTCTCGGACATACTGGAGGATGCTGCCAGAAGCTGTGAGTCAGCTGTGGACATTGTACTTGCAAGGATACCAGCCAGTACCAGACCTGCGAAGATAGCAGCAAGAATGCCGTTTTCGCTGAGCAGCTGAGACATCTTGATTATGATTCTCTCGGACTCGTCGCTTGTTGTCATTGTTTCCAGTGAACCGTTTGCCATGAGAGCGTTGCCTACCAGACCGATGAATACTGCGATTGCCATTGAAATAACTACCCATACAGACGCAATACGGCGTGAGGTCTTGATCTTGTTGCTGTCCTCGATAGCCATGAATCGCAGGAGGATGTGAGGCATACCGAAGTAACCCAGACCCCATGCCAT
>JAZNOB010000283.1:0-14149 GCA_045580565.1 Ruminococcus sp. | reverse complement strand
GCCATCATTTCATCAGCAGTTGCATAAGAACCTGTGCGGTTCAGAGCCTCTGCTCTGTCTGCCCAGTCTTCAGCCTTCTCGAGCTTGTCGATGATCTCTACTGTCATTGCATCTTCGATCTCAGCATTGATGCCAACCTGTGCAGAAACCTCATCAGCCAGATCAGCAGCCAGACCGTTGAAGTAAGCAGAAGCGTTATCCTCGTTGATTGCATTGCCGCCAACGCTTACTGAATAGATAACATCTACAGACTTTCCGTCAGCAAGTACACTTGCATCAAAAGTAACGTAGTAATCTACCTGCTTGCTGAATGCTGTCAGTGTCAGATCTGCGCCTGCAGCTTCTCTGATCTTGGAGTAGATCTTCTTTTCTGCATATGCAGAAAGATCAGCAGTTCCCATAACAGTAACGACGCTGTTCTCTACAGTCATAACAGCATTAGGAGCGTCTGCCAGAATCTCGCTCAGCATTACGCCATATGCGTTTGTCTGAGGAACCAGGTTCAGTACATCAGCTGCGGTAATTTCCTTCTGTGTGCCTTCCATGGAAAGAACAACGTTGTAGAGTGCTTCGTTCCACTGGGACTCAGTCTTGTCAACTGCGATTCTTGTGAAGGAATCCATTGTGAGTTCCTTAGCGCCGGTGTCCTCAGCAGAGATGTTCATAACGCCCTGAGTGAGTACCATCGGAACTGCGATTGCTGCAGCTAAGACTCTGTTGAAAATCTTCTTCATTTCCAATTACCTCTCTTCAATTTTAAATTTTCTACATTCATTCGCTGCGCACACGTGATTGCTTTCATCTGCCCAGATGTTCAGATGCGTCTGCCAATGCATGAATGTGTGTAATTCCGTTTATTTCGCACGGTGCATGCGCTCCAATAAACGATTTACAACAGTATTTTAACATATTCCAACGAGAATGTCAAGGGATACGGATGATTTTTTTTTAAATTTCTCGTAGAATAATCGACTCATTTTTAGTGCTTTTTCACAACGGATAACATGATTTTCACTTTCTCAGCACCTTTTTTCCGGCTTTTTCATTTATTTCCCAGGTGTCATCCCACAGCATACGCCGGAAGACCTGATGCCCTCACATATTCCACACCTGAAAGAAGCACATTTTCCTCTTTCGCTCCTCCGGGATGTGACGCAAGTTCTATATAAACACAGCCTTTTCCAGCCTGTTCAAGATGCTCTCTTTCCCATATCTCTGCCGGCACTGTATTGAAAATTATATCTGTATCTCTTATGCCCACAGGCTCTGGCGGAAGTGCTGACGCCAGAGCGCCTGCGGCTTTTATTCTCATCCGGTCGTATGATTTTCTTGCTCCTGCTGTCACAGCAGCTCCCATTGCAAGAAGCCGGTCTGTCAGAATCGCCCCTATCCTTCCGAAGCCTGCCACAAATACACGGCTCTGCCAGATAGTTTTCTCAGTTACCTCGATAGCAAGCTTTATCGCCGCCTCAGCTGTGGGCACTGCATTCGCAAGGGCAAGCTCCGGAAGCTCCATATAGTTTGCATAGCATATGCTTCTCCGGCTGCAAAGCTCTTTTATAAGCCCCTTTTCATGTCCGCAGAGAACCGTTCCATCAGGATCAATTTTTCCAAGAAGCTCCGATATCTCTGCCTCGCCTGCGCTGTCCGCAGATACCGCCGGAAACAGGATAACATCCGGTGCATCTGTCATTTTATCAGCACTTCCCACATCATACAGCTCCGACAGATATTCGCCTGCGTACTGCATTCTCCTGTCGCCGCCTGCTATTATCAGTTTCTTTCTTACCATCATACCAGCTCCGTTCTGTATCTGCATATTATCCGGCTTCCTTCCATTCTATGAAAAAGCCTTGACTTTTGTACCTGAAAAGCGCCTGCATTGCTGCAAGCGCTTTTCAGAAAATAATAAGGAGAATGTATGAAGATAAGTTGTCTGCCTGTTTGTGTGAGCTTATTCCGCAGCTGCTACTGCCTCCTCAAGAATTACCGGAACATCAAGCTGCTGTCCGGAGCGAACTACCGTGAGAATTACCTGTTCGCCTGCGTCGTGCTCATTCTTGTACTCATTAAGCTCCTCAGTAGTTGTGATTGTGTTGCCGTCGATGGCAATGATAACATCCTGTATCTGGAGACCAGCCTTGTCTGCTGCGCCGCCTTCGGTAACGCTGATTATATAAGAGCCTACGGGAATATTATAAGCCTGTGACACAGCTTCGGATACATCCTGACAAGTGATGCCCAGCTGAGGTCTGCCTGTTACATAACCGTATTCGATAAGGTCGTCAACTATTTCCTTCGCCTCTGTTATCGGGATCGCAAAGCCGATACCTTCGATAGAAGCTGATGTGGAGGAGTAGCTGGAGGACATTTTTGCGGAATTGATACCAATGACCTGTCCTGCACTATTTATAAGAGGACCGCCGGAGTTGCCGCTGTTGATGGCTGTATCAGTCTGGATTAGGGTCATTTCCTTATCGTTGATGGTAATTTCACGGTTAAGTGCGGAGATAATACCGCAGGTAACTGTATTCTGAAGCTCAAGTCCCAGCGGATTGCCGATTGCAACTACAAGCTCGCCTACCTGACACTCATCGCTGTTGCCGAACTCCGCAGGAACGAGACCTGTTTCTTCAACCTTCAGCACTGCAAGGTCTGTTTCAACATCATATGCAACGATCTCCGCAGGATATACTGTCTCGCCGTCTGCCATCTGAACCTCTACGCTCTGAGCTGCGCCGTAGCCTGAGGCTGAGTCGTATACAACGTGTGCATTAGTAACGATATAGCCATCCTCGGACATGATAACGCCTGTGCCTGTACCAACTGCTTCCTGAGTCTGGGTCTGACCGCCGCCGCCCCATCCGAAATAGCCGAAGCCGAAGCCGGAAGGATAATTGGACTGGGTCTGTACGATATAGGTCGCCTGAATGCCTACAACCGAGGGGCTGAGCTTTGAAACGATCTCAGGGATAGTTATAGCGTCCTCTCGTGATGCAAGATCAATAAGGCTGGGGGTCGCTGCTGTTGTAGTGCCGGGAGTTGCCTGTGCGCCGGATTTGTCAGAAGACGGTGTATCCTCTGTCTTACCGCCGCCTGTTACAGGAAGCTTATCCGGCTGGTCGCCGCCTCTCATAAAATAGCCGCCTGCAAAGGATGCGCCCACCACAACTACTGCCGCTGCCACGCAAGCCAGAACCTTCAGAGCAGTTTTGCTGCTTTTTTTCTTCTTTTCAGGCTGCTGTGCAGGTGTGGGGCTTGTATAGTAATTTGTATAGCTGTAACCGTTCTTGCTGCCGGTCTGATTTGTATACCCGCTGTAACCATTGTAGCCGCCGGTGTTATTTGCGTAGCCGGTATTGTTCTGGTAGCTTCCGGTATTTCCGGTATAGCCCGTGCTTCTTACAGGCTCATCCTGATGAGGATTTGTATTGCGGTAATATCCGCTTCTGTAATCGTTATAATTGGAGGCGGTATTCTGATTTTCAGTGCCGGCAGCAGACTCCTCCGGCGCACCTGATGTATTATTTATATTGTTGTTCTCGTATTCGTTCATGATAATCTTCCTTTCGGCATGATATTCATTTTACCGGCAGCTTGCTGTCTGCCCTGTCTGTAATTATTATTATACTTTTCTATGTGATAAAAATATGATAATGACTGGAAAACATGGTTAAACCAGAAAGTGCCCTTTTTCACAGCATCTGCCTGAGGCACACACAATAAGCTGCCGCAGATATTTCCGCAGCAGCTTATGTATCAATATTTACTTTTTACCAGCCGCATATTCCATAAATGTACCGCTGAAGCACTCGGCTCCACGTTCAGCATAATAACCCAGCATGAGCGCTGCATCATCAAGGTCAACAGAACCATCCTGATTACCGTCAGCAGCTTCTGCATTGACGCCAGTTACAGGCGGCTCCGCACCTGCACCGTTGGCTGCATATATAGACAGAGCATCTGCGGCGTCGTTCAGGTCTACAGAACCGTTTGCATCAGTATCGCCGTAGCTGTTTCTGAGAACTCTGCTGCGGATGCTCTCATCAAGGGCAGCATTCACGCCGCTGAGAGTATTCTCCGCACCGTCAGCAGTGTACGCTGCACGCAGCTTAGTACCGTTTTCACTGCCGGTTTCAGAGATTCCAAGAGCCTGTATGATAGATTCAGCCATTACCAGATGACCTGCATTATTGGGATGAACATCAACATCATCTATGCGTGTGTAGTAATAGCCATGGTCATACATCAGCTGGAAGGAATCCACAACAGTAACATCTGTAAGGTCACGGATCGCTCCGTTTACGCACTGTCCGATAGGAAAAGCTGTGTTGTTTTCAACGCCCTCAAGGAACTTATTGACATTGTTGCTGAGCATTTCCATAGAGCCGCTTACTGCAAGGGCTGTATCGTCGGCATCACAGTCCATGGGATTGTATACAGTCTGGAAAACGATCTGTGCGTCTGTTACAGATTTAAGCTGCTCGGCAATTGCGGCGATATTTGCACGGCACTCCTTGATAACAGTCGGCATGGACTTCATAAAATATATGTTAAGAGGCGTAAGAATATCATAGTTAGGCTCACCGGTGGATGTCTTGAGAGCTGCTATAAGCGCATCCATTGAATCGTACTGAGCAGCATCTATATAATCGTTATTCAGTACCATATGGAGAATATCGTTGCCGCCGATGGTTACGAATACAACATCAGCTGAAGCAATCTCGGACTGTACGGAAGGGTCAGAAAGCTGTTCTAAAAGTCCTGCGGATGTAAGTCCGTTCTGGGCAAAGCTCACAAGCTCTCCGCCATAGTAGCTGCTTACCATCTCCGCATAGGAAGCGGCAAGAGTACCGTCCGGTGAATAGCCTGCTGTAATGCTGTCGCCTATAGCTACAAACTTCATAGCATCCTCAGCCGATGCAGAAACCGAAGCTGAACCTGCGGCAAGTGACATTGCTGTAAGAAACGCTGCTGCGCTGCTGAAATACTTTCTTTTCATAAAAATACTCCTTTCAGATTTTGTGTACCATATTTCCTTTTATCCCTTTTCTCATAGTTTAATTATACCTGAATATGGTGATGGTGTCAAGGTGCGTCAGAATTTTCCTGCATAGCCCAAAACAGCCGCACTGCATTGCAGTAACGGCTGTTCTGGGAAAAACAATGAGAAAAAAGAGATAAATGCTCTGGACTTCGGAAATTACTTCTTCTCCTCAGGCTGGAGCAGCTTGAACACAACAGCTGCAATTGCTGCGCCGATGAGAGGAGCTACGATGAATACCCATACCTGAGACAGAGCCTCGCCGCCCATAAAGAGTGCGGGACCAAAGCTTCTTGCAGGGTTTACAGATGTACCTGTAAACGGTACGCCCAGAATATGTACAAGCGTCAGAGTAAGACCGATAACAATACCAGTAACTGCGCCGTTCTGAGCCTTGGAGGTCACACCGAGAATTGCAAATACGAATACGAATGTAAGCACGATCTCAACTGCAAAAGCCTGTGCCATGGAAGCACCCATTGCACTTGCTTCGCCGAAACCGTTTGTACCCAGACCGTAGTCAGTGCCGCCCAGAATGCCCATAAGAGCAGCTGCACCTGCGATACCGCCTAAGAACTGTGCAATGATGTAGCCTATGAAATCAGTCACAGTCATCTTGCCGGCAACGAGCATACCCAGAGATACTGCCGGATTGATGTGGCAGCCGGATACGTTGCCAATGGAATAAGCCATTGCTACGATAACAAGACCGAATGCGAATGAAATCGTCAGATTTGAGAATGACAGCGGTGAGCCAACGACCTGATTGGACATGATCGCTGTTACAGCTACTGCGCTGCCGCAACCGAAAATTACCAGTACTGCTGTACCGATAAACTCAGCTATGTACTTGCGGATTGAATTTACCATAATTGTCGTTCCTTTCTGTACAGAAAAATCTTATGTACATATTATACCATCATTTTCTCCTCTTGTCAATGAAATTTGTCTGATGCAGTGTAAAAATCTGAGCCTGATTTTTGTTTATTTTGTCAATTGACAAAAATCAGCACCTGCTGCTTTAGCAGGTGCTGATATGTCGGTCATATCCGAGTTACATTCGAAACTCAGCAATCTATACCATCTTTAATATTTGTCTCATACATACCACCGATGTAAGCCGGACTTTCCGGGTCTTCAGAATAATAGAACACACCGTCGATCACTTCATCAGCTCCTATAAGACGTGCGCCTCGCATAGCGTAAAGACCAATACACAGCGACACATCCTGAAGATCTATATTTCCGTCAATATTAATGTCAGAAAGGTTCTTCTGAACGTCAGAAAACGCTGTTTCCATTCCTGCACCGCTGCGGGCGTAATAGAAAAGAATTTCAGTAGCATCATCAAGATGGCGATATGATACACTGTCATCCAGAACTACCTTGCCAAGCTCATACGCCTGCATATCAAAAACAGCCTGTGCATCAGCCTGTGTTACTTCGCCGTCGCCGTCAAAATCAGCAAGCGCCGCCTGTTCTTCTGTGAGAGTATATTCCTCTTCAAGGAGGCTTCTCGATATCATTCCGGCGTCATGACCGGTGATGATGCCATCCATATCCACGTCGCCGGTTTCATAGGCAGTGTCGGCGAAAGCGGTCATGCCGAGACAGGATGCGCTCAGCATACTTGCGGTCAGCAGTGATAATACCTTAGTTTTTGTCATAAAAATCATCCTTTCATAGTGTTAATCAATAGTAAACCACTTTAATTGCTTCTTCAAGTAATTCTTCAACAGGAGTTCCAGAACCCACCATTGAGTAGTTATTGATTATAACCTGTGAATCATCTGTTGTTACATAGTTATCAGCATTTGCATCGGCACATTCCACACATGAAAAAGTTACATTATTGTAAGTCCTTATGAAATTACTAAACATAGCTGACCATGTTGTCGTGTTACCATTATCATATGTGTAAGTTTCGCCGCTCATGAGTAAATCATTGATAGCACTAACATAATTACTCTTATTTTCAGCTTCAATCAGTGACACCAATGAATTTACCTTTACTACATCGTCAAGTGTAAATGTTGATGAAGCGTCTACATCGCCTCTATAGTAACTATAATTAAACGATTGCACAGTATCCAATTCAATTTCAGGCGGCAATGTTTCAGGATCATATCCGCCAGCGCCAGGAATACGATTTACGCTTATATCTTCTGCAATTGAACCATATTCAGCAACAGCTGCACCAAATCCAGTAATTGCTTCATCTTCAGCATCACCATCTTTCGCTTCAAGATGGAATGTTATTTCTATCTGCCCCGTATAGTCATCCTGATCAACTTTATTTTTGTTAAACAGCATGCCCATAAATAATACACCGTTATCATTATTGATTGCGTAGCTATCTATAAACTGACCTTCAGCACTTAATTCCATCAGCTCATCACCAAGTGTTCTTTTTACTCCAGTAAACCTATCAGTATCAAACACCATCGCCAATCCCAACTTTGATACACCAGGATTGTAAGTTGTATAGAAGGTAAGCTGCAAGTCACCATCTTCCACTTTTGTAACTGCTAACTCATACTCAAAGTCAGTAGTTATGTCCGGAATTGTAGCGGCATCAACCGCCATCGGCACCGTGCTTCCTGCAGCAACCAGCAGTGATGTAAGTGCAGCAAAAAGCTTCTTTGTTCTTGTTCCGGTTTTCATTTTCATAGAGAATTCCTCCTTTAAATTTTTATAAAAGCACAGCTCGTGCACCATGTTACTCTTAACCCACTGCACTTTTATTTACAGCTTCATTATACCACATCCCATAAATTTGTCAATCATTTTGGGAAGTTTGGTACGATTTTGGGAAGTTTGGTAGTTGTTAATCTTTACTCAAAATTACATCAACTTATACTTAAATCCGATTCAATTCTTTGTACACAAAAAGTCCTGCCGTTTTTTAAACAGCAGGACCCTTTTTATAATATATAGTTCCGTTATCCAACCAGACCGGAACGCTCGATACCCTCTGTAAAATGCTTCTGGAGGAAGATATACATAATAAGTATCGGTGCGATGGCGAGGAGACAGCCTGCCTCCATCCATACGATCTGCTCTCTGGGGCTTACGTCTGCGTTGTTGAACAGAGCCTGTGAAAGCAGTGTGCTCAGATTCTTCAGCATCAGTGCGATGGTCTGATTCTTTGTGAAGAATGTGGAGCTTACATAGAAGTCATTCCAGTACCATACGATCGAGAAAAGGAATACGGTGAGGAATGAGGACTTTGCGTTGGGGATCATTACCTTGATAAAGGTCTTGAACGGGCCGCAGCCGTCCAGATATGCAGCATCCTCCAGCTCCTTGGGAAGTCCCTTGAAGAACTGTCGGAAAATGAATATCATAAGTCCTGATTTCAGTCCGCAGCCCATTGCCGCCGGCAGATACATACACAGCGGTGTGTTGATAAGGTTGAACGGGCCGAAGTATCTGAACAGCATATACTGCGGAATGGAGATGACCTGTGTAGGTACGAGGATCATCAGGATTACGATACCGAACAGCAGTCCTCTGCCCTTGAACTTGAATCGTGCGAAGCCGTAGCCGGCTACCGCACAGGACGCAACCTGTATCAGTGAACAGCCTACGTTCAGGAATACTGTTGTACCAAGTGTGCTCCAGAAATTCATTACCTCCATTGTATCATTCATTACGCTGAGGGTAAGATTTCTCGGAATCCACATTACTGTGGGATCGCTCATATCCTCAGGTGCACGGAATGCACAGCTGAGCATATAGATAAGGGGATATACGATTACGAAGCAGAGTCCGAAAAGAATAAAGAAGCGGAATATGGGCCATACAACTGCAAACAGTCTTGAACGGCGCATATAGGCAATCTCAGCTTTGTTCATGCTCTGCATACGGATCTTCTGCGCTTCACGCTTGCTCATTCCGTTGCCTACTTCTTCATCAGGCTTGGGTGACGCAAGCGGTGTATTAAGAACTTTTTCCATGACTGCCTCCTTCCTTAGTCTACTTCATAGTAAATGAACTTATTGAGTATCAGTGTAACAATACCGATAGCTACAAGAACGATTGAGAAATAGATCCATGCCATAGCCGACGCTTCACCGTATTTCCAGTCCATCTGCAGATCGCTTATTCTTCCCATTACAGCATTGTTGGGGTCTGTAAAGGAGTCAATGATAGTGAAGATGAAGCAGGTCAGGATCATGGGACTTACGTTGGGAAGTGTGATCTTCCAGAAGTATTCCCATGCTGTTGCACCCTCGATCTGTGCAGCCTCCTTTGCGGAAACCGGAATGTTCTGGAGTGCGGACAGGAACATGAGGATCTGGATACCTGCGTTCCATACGATACCGAAGATATTGTTTGAGATAGTGTCAATAGTTGTCTGGATGCTGTCGGAGATTCCGTAGATACCAAGGAATTCCATCAGCTCGCCCAGCAGGTCTGTTGAGAACATTGTTGAGAACTGGCTTGCGTCGCTGTTGCCGGTGCTTGCCATGTTGCCGTTGATGATATTGAATACAGGACCTGTTGCGATAATTACAGGCAGGAAGAATACTGCTCGTGCAAAGGTTCTTCCCTTGAACTTCTGGTTCAGGATTACTGCAACAAACAGGGAGAACACCAGAATGAGAGGTGTTTTCCACAGTGTTGTCTGGAGAACTGATACCAGATACTGACGATAGTTGGGGTCTACGTTGAGGGCATAGTTATACTTTTCAAGACCTACCCAGCCGCCGACCATACCGCCTGTGTCAGGACGGATATCCTGGAATGAGTACAGGAATGACTGTACAAGCGGAATCATAAAGAATACGAGAGCACCCACGAACCATAATGCTATGAAGCCGTAGCCGTACATACTCTTTCTTTTTTCATAACCCATTTTCATGCGATACTCACGCTCCTTCCTTTACATAATCTGCAAGCAGATATTCTTTTCCGTCTACTGTTGCTGACTCAGCGTCAAGGTCAACTGTTATCACTGTGCCATTCGCATAAGTAGTTGTGATAACGCTGCCATCCTGCTCATAGCCTGTGATAAGCTCGCCGCCTACGCCGGAGAGAACATCTCTTGTGAAGTTCCAGCACTGTGCTGCTTCTTCTGTCCAGTCCGCATAATACGCATAATAGAGATCATCAAGCTCTGTATCCTTCAGGATGCTTGTCTCCTCGCCTATCATATCGTAGCTGATGCTGCCGCCTGCGGAAACTGCTCGGAGAACAGCTTCTCTTGTATCAGCGCTGCCGTTTACAGCGGTGCCGGAGTAGGACTTCAGTCCGTGAAGCACGATCTGATAGAAGGGAATGTCTGCGTCGAAGATATCATAGCCGCTTGACTGAAGCGGAACATTGCTGATCCTGTCAACATATGGGAGTGCATAGGCATTTGCCGTATTTCCAAGGATGCTGTCCATTGAGCCGTCCAGAATTTCGTAGGATTCAACGAGAAGCTCCTGAGCCTTGTCTCTGCCGGCAAGGTTCTTGCCGTAGTCACCGTAAAGTGCGGAGGTAAGCTCGGAAAGTCCGATATTCTTTATGCCCTTGTCAGTATAGCTCTCAGCAAGATCAGAGAAGATCTCCGGGAAAGCTGTAGGAGTTATCAGAGACAGCGGCTTCTTACTTGTCTGCTGTGTGCCGTATGCAAGGTTGTAGGTGTACTGTCTTGCATAGGAGCCTGATACTCTGATTGTGGTATCCTTGAAGGTCATATAGCCGTTGCCGGACTTGAAGCCCTTGTTCTGCACTGTAGGATAGAGAGCTACGCCCTGATTATCCGCATATGCCATAAGGTCCTCAAAATCGCCCTTGCCGCCGATAGTTCCGGAAGCCTTTGCGTCAGCGTCGATCTTGTTCTTGATACCGTCGTTTGTCCACTTGTTGTAGCTTACGACCAGATTTGAGCCGCCTGCGTCTATGAGTGACTGCATGATCTTTTCAGCCTGCTCACAGGTTGTAAGAGATGTCTTCAGTGTAACAGGAATACCCAGAATAGAACGTGACTTTTCAACGCCGCCGTAGATATCAACATACAGCTCCGGAAGTCCGTTTGTCTCTGACTTCTGTACACCTATTTCCTCAGTGAGGTAATCACGATAGGCATTTGCCACGTCAATGTAATCCATGCCTGCTTCGGCTGTATCCTCAAGAGGATAGTAGCGAAGCTCGATAGTCTCGGTCTTGATGTCGCCCTCTTCAAATACTGTAAGAGTTGTTGTATTATCGCCGGACATATAGTAGCTGTCTGTGCTTCTGAGGGTAAACTCAAAGCTGCATATGTTGTAGCTGCTCTTGGACTGGGCGTTTGTGCTTGCCTTTATTTTAGCATTGGAGTCACCCTCTGCACATACTACCATCATAGCGTTATCGCCGTTTACGATGCCGTACATGGGGAAGTAAACCTGCTCGGTAACATCAGGCTCCTGAAGCGGGATAGCTGTCAGGTCAGAGCCGTAGACTGTCTGACTGTATGCCTTGGCGTCAGACTTACCGTTGTTGAAATTGATGATTGCGCCAGAGCCGTCCGGAATAACGAAGTAGCCCTCATCATCAGAATCAGCTGCGCCGAAATTATTCATAACAGTAAGGCTTGTGAGAATCTTGCCTGTTTCGCTGGAGGTATCCTCCTCGTCAATATCGGCAGTTTCAATGACTGCGGAAAGATGATCCTCCTGAAGCTCATACATTACCGGAATGGTAATGCCGGCGTCCTTGAAATCGTAGGTTATCTCTACGCCGTCGCCCTTGTCCTTTACCTTTACCTTAGCATCACTTGCTGAGCGCATATTTGTAGTAGCACGCTTAGCCGGCTCACCGTAAACAAGGTTCATGGATGACTGAAGATCGGATACGATAGTACCTGTTGCAACAGGATCCTGTCCGCAGCCTACCGGCGATGACCACCACATATAGTCGGTCTTCTTGTCCTTCACAGCAATAATGCCGTTGTCGTCGTTTACATAGAGCGCAAGGTTGTCGTTTTCAGTAACGAATCGGCAGGCACTCTTTACATGAGAGAAATCGTCGCTGAGGACATAGTCCCATACGCCTTCCTCGTCAGTATAGTGGATCTCGCCGTCCTTTGCGGAGCCGTCCTGCTTCATCGAACGGATGACCTCGTCATAGTCGTCGTTATACTGCTCAAGAGTCTTGTTGTCCATTGACAGGAACAGATATTCATTGTCAAGAAGTGATACTATCTTTCTTACCATAGTAACCTTCTTATACTCTGTATCTGTATAAACAAGCCATCTGCCCTCGTCACTTATGAAGATAACAAATTCCTTTGTATCGTCCTCTTCTTCAAGAGCACAGACTACCTCGCCTGTCTTATCATCAATACCTGCAAGCTCGACCTTCTTCAGAAGGTCAACTACATCCTCATCTGCGATCTCATCCTTGTATTCCTCAGGACGGAGATAGAATGTGATGCCCTCGCAGGAATTGAGCTTTATCATATACTTTTCGACCTGCTGTGCAGTGATCTCGATCTCCTCGGCAGGCTCGGTGCGGCGCTTGGAATCCTCTTCCTCTGCGCTTTCCCCAGCACCTGTTTCTGCTTCAGTCTCTGCTGCTGTTTCCTCAGTTTCAGTATCAGCATAAGCCTCTGCAGCGGCAATCGGAATCATCATAGTTACTGCCAGCAGACCTGCTGCGATCTTTTTCCAGTTATTATACAATTCACGTCACCGCCTTTCTTAAACCTTCATACGGTATGAGATCTCTGTATATACAGATGTGCCGAATACATATACCTGCTGGAACAGTGCAACAAGAAGCACCAGAAGTATCAGTATCAGAAGCATTGCCACGACTGTAAGTACCATAGCAAATATTGTCTTTGAAACTGTATACTGATGAACTGCCTTGATTGCCATGAACATCAGGACTACTGACCAGACAGTTCCGATAACGGATACTGTTGTGATAAAGATAGCCTCGTCTCTTGTCAGAAAATGAGAAAGGATAACCTGAATATAAAGCTGAACCACATAGGGTATCATTGCATAAGCACTGTAGATGTAGATCTTCTTCATTGTACCCTCACCCTCAAGGAGCGTACAGATAGACCAGTTGCCTACTACCCATGTAAGGAAGAGGACGATAGTCTGTACGATATAGGGAACGATGCTGAAAAGTCTTACGGAGGACATCATGAACTGCTGTCCGTAGAAATTGTCATAGAGAATAGCACCGATGAACCAGAGTACGATCACGATGCTTGCAAAGAGTACTGAGCCTGCCTTCTTCCAGCGGAGATCCTCGAAGCCTTCAAAGGGATGAAAGACTGTATGCTTTACCCACTGCTTTTGTGTTAAATCCATCATAGCCGCATCATTCCTCCTCTCCCTCGTGGAGCATCTCCACAAGATTCTTCGGCTGGTTCTTCATCTTTTTCTTCTTGAAGTGACGGTGTACGATATAAACGACTATCAGTGCAACTACAACGATAGCTACGATAGTAAAGTTTTCGTCCAGCCACTCGGAACGGTAGCCCTCGAATGCCTTGTTGTACTGCAGTGAGGATTCAGCCAGCTCTGCATACTTCATTGCACCTTCATAGTCGCCCTGATTCAGGAGCGCAGAGGAGATGCCTACGTATGCCGCACGGTAGTTGCCGTCACGCTTCAGTACCTCATACCATGGGCCAAGAGCTTCTTCATAGTAGCCGTCGTTGTAAAGCTCAACCGCCTCATGAACGATGCTGCCGAAGTCTGTTTCCTCGAAGATAGTGATAGTATTCTTCAGACCGTCGGTAACATAGATATTGCTGCCCAAGGTTTCAACAGCTGTAGGCTGAAGTGAGAAGCCGCCAAGCTGGTCAGAGCGTGTACCCATGATGAACAGCAGGTTGCCGTCCTCGTCGTACTGGAATACTCGTCCTGTTTCCATGTCAAGGCAATTGAGTCTGCCGATATCGTCAACGTCTATATCCACAAGCTTTGTGGAGAAGGTCTGGTTTGTTGTTGCATCATAGAGTGACGCCAGATCGCCGAAGGTAACACCCAGTCCTGAGAACAGGTTTACACCGGAGGGATTAACCTTCTTTACACGGTCTGATTCTGAGCTGGAGGACAGTGTTACAGTAAATACAAAGCCCTCGTCGTCAATATCAAAGTTTGTGATACC
>JAZNOB010000282.1:0-8372 GCA_045580565.1 Ruminococcus sp. | reverse complement strand
AGTTTGAAGCTGGCACCAGCTGCAAACTACAATTTATACTTCCCATCATCCAGCACAGAACCGATGTAATATACACAAAATGTTATTGACTGTGTTTGCGTTATATGGTATAATTTAGCTGTATTATGGGGTTTTAAAAATATACAATTTTTAAGGAGGAAGATTATGAAAAACAAAATCTTCAAGCGCTTCTTTGCTGCACTGACAGCAGGAGCAATGCTCACCGCAGCTGCGGCTGCAATGCCCGTTGATGCTGAGGGCAACATCATTTCCAACGGCACCTTTGAAAGCGGTACCACCGGCTGGGGCGTTTACAAGGAAAGCGGCGGCGCAGGTACTATCAGTACCGTTGACGGTCAGCTTGCCTTCAACATTACCTCACTGGGTACGGTGAACTATGCCGCACAGCTCTTCTATGACATCGTGCCACTGTACCAGAACGGCGTGTATCATATGAGCTTTGACATTTCATGCTCAGAGGACAGATTCGTTGAGTTTATGATCCAGCAGAACGGCGGTACATATCAGGCTTACACATGGAAGGGTCTTGACCTTACAGCTGAGGCTCAGACTGTTGATTATGTGTTTACCATGGAAAAGGAAACCGACATCATGACTAAGCTCTGCTTCAACTGCGGCACACAGGGCGATGAGTTGCCGGAGCATACTATCTATCTTGACAATGTTGTTCTGGAGCTTGTAGATGACAGCGAGGTTGACTATACAGCATTCATGCCCTACGAGCCAGATATAATGACAAATCAGGTGGGCTATACTCCGGACGCTGCAAAGACTGCCGTATTCCGTGATGTTACAGATGAAACAGAGTTTTCAGTTGTAAATGCTGATACAGAGGAAGTCGTATATACAGGTGAGCTTACCGGCGGAGTGCTCAACAGTACAGCAGATGAAACCGACTACTACGGCGATTTTTCTGAAATCACAGAACCGGGTACATATTACATTACCTGCGGCGCACTGGATGATTCTTATACCTTTGATATCGCCGAAAATGTTTATGACAGTCTCTTTGACAGCACTGTAAGAATGCTCTATCTCCAGAGATGCGGCTGCGAGGTTGTCGATGATGACTTCGGACATCCTGCGTGTCACGATTCAATTGCAACTATTTTCGGAACGAGCGAGACTATAGACGTAACAGGCGGCTGGCACGATGCCGGCGACTACGGACGCTATATCGTAGCTGCTGCAAAGGCAGTTGCTGACCTGCTTTACGCATACGACGCAAACCCTGATATTCACAGCGACAGCGTCGGCATTCCCGAAAGCGGCAACGGCGTTCCGGATATTCTGGACGAGGTAAGATATGAGCTTGAATGGATGCTGAAGATGCAGGCTGAATCCGGCGGTGTTTACCACAAGGTAACCTGCCAGAACTTCCCGGGCTACGTTATGCCTCAGAAAGAAACAGGCGCTCTCTATGTAACACCCATCTCCACCACTGCAACAGCTGACTTCTGCGCTTCCATGGCTATGGCGTATGAGTTCTATTATGATATCGACAAGGACTTTGCGGAGAAGTGCCTTGCTGCGGCTGAAAAGGCATGGGCTTTTCTTGAGGAGAATCCGAACCTTATCTTCAAGAATCCTGAGCTTATCACAACAGGCGAATACGGCGACAGCTCCGACCTTGACGAGCGTTACTGGGCTACTGCACAGATGTACAGAGCTACCGGCGATGAAAAGTATCTGACAGCTCTTGAACAGACTATCGTAAAAACAGGTCTTGACTGGTCTACAGTAGGCAGCTACGGCGCAATCGCAGTCCTCACCATGGACGGTATTGACACAGAATCAAATGTATATACAGTAGCATATAATTCCGTTATTACACAGGCAAAGACAATGTCCAAGTCTGCCGCAAAGACAGGCTACGGAATTTCCCTTAGCACATTTAACTGGGGCAGCAATATGACTGTTGCCAATTCCGGTGTTATCATGGCTCTTGCATATGAGCTGACAGGCGATGAATCCTATATCACAGGTGCGGAGAATGCTTTCCACTATCTTATCGGACGCAATCCCAACGGCGTGTGCTACGTATCCGGCTTCGGTACAGTATCACCCCAGAACCCTCACCACAGACCTTCTATGGCTGTAGGCAAGGCGATGCCTGGTATGCTGGCAGGCGGTGTAAACGAGAATCTTGAGGACAGCGCTGCAAAGGCTTATCTTATAAATTCACCTGACGCCAAGTGCTATGTAGACCATGCGGAGAGCTATTCTACAAACGAGATAACTATTTACTGGAACTCTCCTCTCACATATCTCATGTCACTGCTGGCTGAAAAGACTGAAACCGTACCGCCTGAAGAACCGGTTTATGGTGATGTTAATATTGATGATAAGGTATCAATGGCTGACCTTGTAATGCTGAACAAGGATCTTGCAAATATTGTAACGCTCAACGAACAGCAGACTGCAAACGCTGATTGCTGCACCGACGAGCTTGTGAACGCATCCGACTCAAGCGCACTGCTTCAGTTCCTTGTAGTTAAGATCGACGCACTTCCTGTTGCTCCGGAAGCATAAAACTGAGTAAAGATACAGAAAGCGGCAGGCTTTGAAGCCTGCCGCTTTTATATTTGGGTTGTCTATCAAATGTTGGGGTATTTACAATCCCCTCAGTCACCCCGGGGGCGTAACAGCTCCCCTTACTAAGGGGAGCCTTGGTCGGTGTGCTCCGCACATTGTCAAAATCCCCCCAACTTTTGGTTGAGAGCCTATATTTGCTGATTTCTATTATAGGTTACAGCATCTGCAATTTACGCTAAATCTCTCATAATGATATAAGCCAGATAAACGCCGTACAGGAGCAGGTAGACAATACCCCAGCCTCTGCCGATCTTCTTGCCGAATGCGGAAATATAGCATACAGCAGACACTCCAAGCACTGCAAGGGCGTCGATCATGCTTTCCATGGACACAAAGAACGGTGCAATTATCATAGCAAGACCCAGAACCATGAGGATATTGAACAGGTTTGAGCCGATGACGTTTCCGAGAGCAAGGTCACTGTTGCCCTTACGTGCAGCAACAACTGATGTAATAAGCTCAGGGAGGGATGTTCCCAGAGCAACAACTGTAAGACCGATAAGAGAATCGCTGATACCGATACCATGAGCGATGTACTTTGCGCAGTGTACTGCAAGCTGACCGCCGCCGATTACTACTGCAAGACCTGCAACAGCATAGATAATGCTCTTAGGCACTGACATAGGTTTTTCATCCGGCACATCCTCGGATGGTGCATTCAGTGCGTTTTTTCTGCTGGAAAGAGCATTCATTACAGTCCATACCATAAATACTGCAAACAGCGCAAGAACTATAACGCCTGCAAGACGTGTTCCCTTCAATCCGAATATCCAGAAAAGCAGCGGTACAAGAATAGCAGAACCCATGAGCAGGGGGAAATCCTTCTTCAGCAGAGACTTGTCAACGCTTATGGGAACTATAACAGCAGATACGCCCAGTATTACAAGTATATTCAGCAGATTTGAGCCGAGAAGGTTGCCCACAGTAATACCAGCATTAGATGGGTCAGTAATTGCGCCGGAAATACTTACAGCCGCCTCAGGAGCACTCGTTCCCATTGCAACGATAGTAAGTCCGATAATAAGGTTAGGCACACGGAGCAGCTTAGCGATCGACACACAGCCGTCTACAAAAAAGTCCGCACCCTTTACCAGCAGCACAAAACTTACAATAAGTCCCAGTGCTGCAAGGAGCATAAATCCGATGTTGGTCATAATAGTTTATCCTTTCATTTCAAAAAGTCTCAGTCCGTTTTCATAGGTAATGCGCAGAACATCGTCTGCTGTTCTGCCCATTACATTTCCAGCAGCCTCAGCTGTATGGATTATCATGGAGCTGTCGCAGCGTTTTCCTCTGAATGGAACAGGCGCCATATAGGGGCAGTCTGTTTCAAGAACCAGCCTGTCCTCCGGTACTTCCGCAAGGGCACGGAGAGCCTTCTTCGCATTCTTGAAGGTAAGCACACCTGTAAATCCGATGTACATTCCAAGCTTCAGAACCTCTTTTGCAGTCTCCGCACTTCCGCTGAAGCAGTGCATAACGCCCTTTGGTCTCATATCACGGAGAATATCCATGCAGTCCTCAGTAGCGTCACGGCTGTGAACGATGACCGGCAGGTCAAGGTCCTTTGCAAGCTGAAGCTGCATCCGGAAAAGCTCTATCTGTGCCTCCCTGTCATAGCCCTCGTAGTGATAGTCAAGACCTATCTCTCCTATTGCCAGAACCTTTTCATGCTGAGCAAGGCTTCGGAGCTGATCGTATGCGTCGCCCGGTACAACGCTCAGAGCGATATTCTCCGGATGAATGCCCACAGATGCGTACATATAGTCGTATCTGTCCGCAAGAGCGATTATATTTCCTGCGTCGGAAATATCGGTACACGCCTGCATTACAAGCCCTACATTCTTTTCCGGCAGAGACTGAAGCAGCTCGTCCCTGTCCTCGTCAAATGCGCTGTCGGTGTAGTGGGCGTGGGTGTCGAAAATTTTATTCATAGGGTTCTCCTGTTAATATGCTTGAAAACACAAAGCGCACCGATAAAGGCTCCCTTTGAGAAAGGGGGCTGGCACGCCGAAGGTGTGACTGAGGGATTGGAAAAACACGCTAAATCATGGCTTTTCTTGTTTTGCAACCCCTCCACCACAGCTTCGCTGCGGTCCCCCTCCCTTTTACAAGGGAGGCTTTAGCGGTACGCTCATTATATTTATTGTTTATTCCGCAGAAGCCGCAGCTTCCTCATTTACTTCGTCAACGAAATTCTGGATCTGTGCGTCGATAGCGTTTACAGATTCAGCCCACGGGATGCCATGCGCTGTAGCACGGATGCCGTTTACGCTGCTGTCCAGAACGTCTGTGATATCAGAGGATACACCGATATAGAAATCGAATGTAGGATTCTCCAGAGCCATTTCGTTCATGGTGTCAGCCATCTCGATCATTTCATCAGTCCAGCCGTAGTCGTCCTTGATCTTCTGGTTGTCAAGTTCACGAACCTCGTCGCTCATCTTAGAGAAGCGCAGGCAGTCGAGATACTTAGCAGCGCCCTCAGGATTATGACCGCCCTTAACAAACAGGTAAGCGTTCATCTTGCCTGCAACATAGTATTCGTCAGCTTCAGGATCCTTGGGCATAGGTACGAAGAACATATCCTCACCGAAGGTTTCCTTCCAAGTGTCGTTGCCGATAGCCCATGTGCCGCAGGGATGGAACAGGAGCTTGCCTTCACCGATGTAGTTGGGGTTTGAAGACCAGCCGTAGTCGCCGTTGCCCAGAGCAATATAGTCCTTTGTATAGAGGTCATAGATCCAGTCCTGAACTCTTTCCAGAGAAGGATCACGGAGATTATTTACCAGAACGCCGTCCTCAAGTCCGATATAGGGAACGCCTGTTGTCTGGGACAGACCGATCTCATAGTACCAGCTGTCAATACCGTACTTCTGATTTTCAGAATCGCAGAATTCCTCCAGCATTTCCTCAAATGCGTCCCAATCCCATTCACCTTCAGCAAACAGCTCAGCCGGATCGTCAAGACCAGCTTCTTCAATAGTCTTTCTGTTATAGATAACAGCGCAGTTGTCGCCTGTAATATCTGTAATAGCAAGATAGTGCTTACCCTGCCATGCAATGCCCTCGTTAGCTTCCTTTACGTCAGCCCAAAGCTCTGACTCAAGGTCGATATAGCCATCATAGGGCACGAACATACCACGGAGAGCGCCCTTCGGGAAAGCGTCACCGTCGCCGCCGAAGAAGAAGTCGATGCCCTCGTCACTGTTGATAGCGTTTGCAAGGTCGTCATAACGTGTGTTATGGTTTACCTGATACCATTCGATAACGCCGCCGTACTTTTCCTGAAAGATAGCCAGATCCAGAGGAGTGCTCTTGCCGGAGCCGTCGGAAGGGTTGATATCCCATGGAGACATCCACTTTACAGTCTTGTTTTCCAGCTCGCCTGAAAGATTCGGGTCGTTTACAGCAAGGTCGATGATCTGCTGACGAAGGTCGGTGGAAATATCCTTCATGGACACTTCTTCTTCAGCCTCGCCGCAGGCAAACAGAGGCATTGAAATAGCAGCTGCCAGAATGCAGCTGAGAACAGCCTTTAAGCTTCTCATATTAAAATTCTCCTTTTCAATAAGTAACGGCAGCGAATGCCGATTCGTACATAGACACATTTATTATACCATACAATACAGTTCTTTTCAAGGAGCATATTGCACAAAGAAAAGCGTCCTCTTTCGGCACATAGAACATAAGCGAAAACGCCGGCAGGATGTGTTATAAAAAAGTTCATACACATTCAGGAATATTTACGCCCTGCGACTTGACAGATGGTCAAAAAAAGTGTACAATAAAAGAGCTGTATAAAATTACAAGGTATGCAGATTGCCGTACAGAAGGGATCTGTGCGGGGCTGCATTTAATGAAAGCAGTATGTGAAGCTACTGATTCATAGATTTGTATCCATCAGGAATGGATTTTTGGCAGAGATGCCTCATATGGAGAAATGTACGCAGCTGTGAGCTGTAAAGAGTATTTCATAATAACGTCTCAACAGAGACGGGAAGTGAGGAGCAGACAGAAAGGGTTACTGTGCCTTTTTAAAGGCAGCAGGTCTTACATCAATGAATAAGAATAGCGGCACATACCGCCGGAAGCTTGTATGATAATACTAAAGCAAATTTACAAGGAGGTTGTGCACAAATGGTACCAATTTGGGCAGTAATTGCAGTCGGAGCTGCAGCCCTTGTTTTTGGCTGTCTTATCGGCGTTATAATCATGAACGCCAAGAAGAAGAAGGCTTATGACGAAGGTGTGGCGGCAGGTATCGAGCAGCGTAAGCAGCAGGCTGAAGCAGCTATCGGTTCCGCTGAAAAGGAAGCAAAGAGAATCCTTTCCGATGCAAAGAAGGATGCAGAAAACAAGAAAAAGAGCGCATTAGTAGAAGCTAAGGACGAGATCCACAAGCTGCGCTCAGAGGCGGACAAGGAGATCAAGGAACGCCGTTCCGAGATCGGCCGTCAGGAAAGACGTATCCAGCAGAAGGAAGAAACACTGGATAAGAAAACTGACAACCTTGAACGCAAGGAAGAAACTCTTCAGAAGAAGCTCAAAAGCGCTGAGGAGAAGCTTGAGGAGGCTGAGGCTCTCAAGCGTGACCAGCTGAATGTGCTGGAACGTATCTCTGAATTTTCACGTGAACAGGCTAAGGAGTATATCCTTAACACCATGGAAAATGAACTGGTACATGAAAAGGCAATGAAGATCACTGCTTATGAGCAGAATCTCAAGGATGAATGCGAGGAGAAGGCAAGAAACTATATCTCACTTGCAATCGCAAAGTGTGCTGCGGATCAGGTTTCTGAGACAGCAGTATCAGTTGTACCGCTGCCCAATGATGAAATGAAGGGCAGGATCATCGGACGAGAGGGACGTAACATCAGAACTCTCGAAACACTTACAGGTGTTGACCTTATTATTGACGATACACCTGAGGCTATCACACTTTCATGCTTTGACCATGTACGCCGTGAGATCGCACGTATCGCACTGGAAAAGCTTATTGCTGACGGAAGAATCCATCCCACAAAGATCGAGGAGATGGTTGAAAAGGCAAAGCGTGAGGTTGAGCACCGCATCCGTCAGGAGGGTGAAAGAGCCGTTCTGGAAACAAACGTACACGGCATCAACAATGAAGTTGTCAAGCTTCTTGGACGTCTGTACTATCGTACCAGCTATCGTCAGAATGTTCTGAACCACTCTATCGAGGTTGCAAAGCTTGCCGGCATTCTGGCATCCGAGCTTGGTGTTGACGCAAACCTTGCACGCCGTGCAGGTCTGCTTCACGATATCGGTAAGGCTCTGACAGCTGAGATCGAAGGCTCACACGTACAGATCGGTGTGGATGTATGTAAGCGTTACAACGAGGGTGCTGAGGTTATCCATGCTGTTGAGGCTCACCACAACGACGTAGAGCCTAAGACTGCGATCGCTTGTATCGTTCAGGCAGCAGACGCTATCTCCGCTGCAAGACCGGCTGCAAGAAGCGAAAACTATGAGAATTATATCAAGCGTCTCCAGAAGCTTGAAAGCATCTGTGCATCCTACGAGGGTGTTGAGAAGTGCTACGCTCTTCAGGCTGGACGTGAGATCCGTATTATGGTCGTACCGGAAGCTATCAACGATGAGAAGATGGTTCTGGTTGCACGTCAGATCGCTAAGCAGATCGAAACCGAAATGGACTATCCGGGTCAGATTAAGATCAATCTTATCCGTGAGAGCCGTGTGGTTGATTACGCTAAGTAAAACAGAAAGCTGCC
>JAZNOB010000281.1:0-3420 GCA_045580565.1 Ruminococcus sp. | reverse complement strand
ATCAGCCTGAGGGTGATACCACTGACGACTGCACCGACCTTCATGTGCAGGATACCCTTATTGCAGGCGGCTTCAAGAATAACAACGAGGCTGTCCAGCAGCTGGTGGATAATGCAAAATTCGAGATCGGCACTATAATTGAGCTTGGTGCGGATTTCGACAGAACACCCGACGGCAGACTTCACCGCACACTTGAGGGCGGACATTCCCGCCACAGGATCTTCCACCATAAGGATTCAACCGGTGCAGAGATCCTGGATACCCTTATCCGTAAGGTTAAAACTCTTGAAAATGTAACTATCATGGAGCATACCATGATGGTGAATCTTAAAAAGACAAGCACAGGCTTTTCTGTTCAGCTGCTTCGAGATGGAGAGCTTTCCGCTGCACACTGCCACTTTATGACTCTTTGCACAGGCGGTATCGGCAGAATATATGAGTTCACCACCAACAGCAAGATCGCTACAGGCGACGGAATCGCTATGGCTCATGCCATTGGTGCAGAGATAAAGAACCTCCATCTTATCCAGTTTCATCCCACAGCATTCAATAATCACCATACAAGAGAATGCCTGCTGGTATCCGAGGCTGTAAGAGGCGAGGGAGCATATCTGCTCAATTGCCATAAGGAACGCTTCATGCACCTGTATGACGAGAGACTTGAGCTTGCACCACGTGATGTTGTTTCAAACTCTATCGTAAAGGAAAGCCGCAGAACAGGCAGCTGCGATTTTTACCTTGATATTTCCCATAAGGACGGGGAATTTATCAGACAGCGTTTTCCTATGATATATGAAAATGTTCTGGAACAGGGCTACGATATGACAAAGGAGCCTATCCCGATCTATCCCTGTCAGCATTATCTTATGGGCGGAATAAATGTTGACCGTAAGTCGGAAACCTCTGTGCCTAATCTATTTGCCTGCGGCGAATGCTCACATACCGGCGTTCACGGAAACAACCGCCTTGCAAGCAACTCTTTGCTGGAGGCTCTTGTGTTCTCACGTCAGGCGGCTCTTGCCATTTCCGAACGTCTCCATACCTGCCCTGATAGCTTCGAGGAAGCTGTATTTCCTGAAAAGGCTGACCCTGTACCCATGCCCTCAGGCTTCCGCACGGAGATACGTCATATTATGCAGGAAAGCTGCTTCGTTATTCCCGATCAGGCTAAAATTCTGGAGGGCTTCGAGCGAATCCGTGAGATCCGCCGTGAGCTTATATCCGGCAATTTCATCATCGACAGCAATTACATAGAAGCTTGCTCACTGGCTACAGTGGGATATCTTATTCTTAAAGAGGTTATATAAAGGCTTTAATATCTGTCTGATCTGCGAGGTTGTAGACATGAGAGATTTTAAGAATTATAAGCATAATAAAACACTTGTGCCAACTGCACGGATGCTTCGTAAAAATATGACTAAAGAAGAAAAACATCTTTGGTATGATTATTTAAAGGACTATCCAGTCAGGTTTTTGAAACAAAAGATTTTAGGTGTATGCGTAGTAGATTTCTATTGTGCTAAAGCAAAATTAGTAATAGAAATTGACGGTGCTGGACATTTTACACCTGATGGCGTTGAACATGATATAGAAAGAAATGAATATCTTGAACAGTACGGAATAAGCGTCATACATATATCAAATTATGATATAAATTGCAATTTCACATCAGTGTGCGAATACATTGATAATATGGTAAAAAAACATATATACAGCCAATAAAAAGCCTCCCTTGTTAAAGGGAGGGGGACCGCGGCGAAGCCGTGGTGGAGGGATTGCAAGCGCAGAAAAACTGTGATTTAGCGTATATTTCCAATCCCTCAGTCACGCCTTCGGCGTGCCAGCTCCCTTTCTCAAAGGGAGCCTTTTAGAGGTGCGCTTTGCGCATTATCTAAAGATAAACTGTAATTCATCCCAATAAACAATAATGGTCAATATAGAGTCTTAAAGTTTTATAAAGGAGCAAAACCATGTTACTTCAGAGCTATTACATCGACAAGATCATAACCACCGCACTGGAGGAGGACATCCACTATGTGGATGTGGCAACGGACTATCTTCTCAGTGATGAGCACAAGGCAAAGGCATATTACGTTGCAAAGGACGACGGCGTTCTGTGTGGAATATCTATCGCAAAGCGTGTATTTGAAATAGTAGGCGGTGACTTTGAAATGGATATTCTCATTGAGGATGGTGCACGTGTAAAGAAGGGCGATATTATCGCAACAATGGAGGGCAGCACAAGAACTCTCCTGAAGGGCGAGCGTACAGCCTTGAATATTCTCCAGCACATGAGCGGTATTGCAACTGCAACACGCCGCTGTGCAGACCTTGTTGAGGGAACTAATGCGAGAATTACTGATACAAGAAAGACTCTGCCGGGACTCAGACAGCTTCAGAAGTACGCTGTCACAGTAGGCGGCGGCAAGAATCACCGCTACAATCTTTCCGACGGCGCAATGCTTAAGGATAATCATATTGACGCATACGGCGGCATCACCGGTGCAGTAAATGCGCTCCGTGAGAAGATCGGACATATGGTAAAGATCGAGGTTGAGGTGCGCACACTGGAGGAGCTTCAGGAGGCTCTGGATGTTAAGACTGAGATAATCATGCTTGACAATATGAGCTGTGAGGATATGAAGAAGGCTGTTGAAATAACAGCCGGCCGTGCACTGCTGGAGGCTTCCGGCAATGTTACTGAGGCTAATATCAGAGAGATCGCTGAGACTGGTGTGGATATTATTTCTCTGGGCGCACTTACCCATTCTGTAAAATGCTTTGATATCTCCATGAAAATTCAGAAATAAGGGAAATTTTTTTTGAAAAACTCTTGCATTTGAAGTTTTGATGTGATATAATAATGAGGAGTATTGAGGAAGCACAGGCTTTCCCAAATAAACAAAGAGGAGGAGACACAAATGACAGCATTACAAATCGTTATCGGCGCAGCTATCCTTCTGGTATGTCTGGTTATTACAATTGCTTGCCTGCTTCAGGAGCAGAAATCTCAGAATGCGACTTCTGCACTTTCTGGTGCGACAAATGATTCTTTCTACGACAAGAACAAGGGCAGAACCAAGGAAGCAAGACTCAAGAGAATAACTACTGTTATGGCAGTTGCTTTCTTTGTACTTGTTCTGTTTATGGACATCGTTATGCCGCTGATTCTCAAGTAATTTTTACTAATTCCTGTGATGCCTGCGTGTCACAGGAATTTTTTTGAGGCTGATTGTGTTTGTTGGGATAAATTGTAGTTTAGTGTTGAGTTATAGCGTGCATCATAAGCCTCCCTTGTTAAAGGGAGGGGCACCCGAAGGGCGTGCAGAGCTGACCGCAGCTTGCTGCGGTGGAGGGATTGCTCAGTGATAGACAAACTGAAATTTCAGCGTTACTGCGCTTTTTACTATCCCCTCAGTC
>JAZNOB010000280.1:0-2303 GCA_045580565.1 Ruminococcus sp. | reverse complement strand
GGGTCCTTCTCGGCTGGCCGTACTTTTTAGCAGTCTCTTTAAGCTCCTTTGCAATAATACTGCGAATCTTCTTAGGACTATCAAGAGTCTCCTCCATGTCAGCGATTTCCTCACGGAGCTTATCAATTTCCTTTGTGCGATTAAGGATATACTCACGGTTCAGGTGTCTGAGCTTTATTTCAGCTACATACTCCGCCTGCACCTCGTCAATGCCAAATCCCACCATCAGGTTCGGCACAACATTTATCTCTTCCTCAGTCTCACGGACGATCTTTATAGCCTTGTCGATGTCAATGAGTATCTTTTCAAGACCCTCCAGAAGATGCAGCTTCTCACGCTTCTTGTTGAGATCGAAGTACACTCTTCTCTTTACACATTCCTCACGGAAAGCTATCCATTCAGTCAGTATCTCACGGACGCCCATTACCTTGGGAGTGCCGCCGATAAGAATGTTGAAGTTGCAGGAGTAGCTGTCCATGAGAGGAGTAAGCTTGTAGAGCTTCTGCATTACCTTTTCAGGGTCAGCGCCACGTTTAAGGTCAATAGCGATCTTCAGACCGCCCAGATCTGTTTCATCACGGACATAGGATATCTCACGGAGCTTTCCGTTTTTGATGTTCTCGATTATCTTGTCGATGACAGCTTCTACAGTGGTGCTGTATGGGATTTCTGTTACCTCAATACATCCGCCGGACTTGTCGTAATTCCACTTTGCACGTACCTTGAAGCTGCCTCTTCCCGTATCAATAACCTTGCGAAGCTCGTTTTCATCCATCAGCAGAAAGCCGCCGCCAGGGAAATCAGGTCCTTTCAGAGTTGAGATAATGTCATGCTCCGGATTTTTCATAAGAGCAATGGTGGTTTCACATACCTCAGTAAGATTGAACGGGCATACAGCACTTGCCATTGATACGGCAATACCAACATTTGCATTTACAAGCACAGACGGGAATGTTGCCGGAAACAGCGAAGGCTCCATCATAGTGTTATCGTAGTTGGGAACGAAGTCTACAGTCTCCTTGTCAATGTCACGGAAAAGCTCCTGACAGATAGGTTCAAGCTTTACCTCAGTATAACGGCTTGCAGCATATGCCATATCTCTTGAATAAGCCTTACCGAAGTTACCCTTTGAGTCCACATAAGGATGGAGGAGAGCCTCGTTTCCACGTGCAAGACGAACCATGGTCTCATAGATAGCACCGTCACCGTGAGGATTCAGACGCATGGTCTGACCTACTACGTTTGCAGACTTTGTACGTGCGCCGTTTAAAAGTCCCATTTTGTACATGGTGTACAGCAGCTTTCTGTGAGATGGCTTGAAGCCGTCGATCTCAGGCAGTGCACGTGATATGATAACGCTCATAGCGTAGGGCATATAGTTCTTTTCGAGAGTTTCTGTTATTCGCTCCTCTGCAACGATTCCTGCGCCTTCTATATAAGCATTTGGGATAGAATTTATCTGCTTCTTTTTCTCAGGTTGTTTTTTTCTTGCCAAAATACCGGCTCCTTTCTGAAACGGTCAAGCCGTTAATCCGCATTCCAGCAGCAGGATGAGCCTGTGATCTTCTGAAGCTTCACCGCAGCCCAGCCTTCCTTTTCTCTTGTATCAAGCACAACAAAATCATGCGCCTTTACAGTCTCCACGACCTCATCCTTGCGTTCGCTGATAATACCGGAGATAATGAGGATGCCGTTATCCCTCAGGAATTTCGGAAAGATAGGTGACATTGCTTTCAGTACATCTGCAACGATATTCGCACAGATAACATCATAGCCGCTGCCGATCTCCTCAACAAGAGAATCGTCAGACAGAATATTTCCGCAGCGTATAGTATACTTATCTTCCAGCAGATTATTCTTCTCTGCATTTTCCTTTGCGATACGGGAAGCGTTCTCCTCAATGTCAACAGCAAAAGCCTTTTCCGCACCAAGGAGCATACCTCCGATAAAGAGAATGCCGCTGCCGCAGCCAAGGTCAAGGACGGTCTTGCCGGGGGCAGCCACGTCTTCCAGTGCAGCCAGACACATTTTGGTGGTGGCATGACTGCCGGTGCCGAAAATCAGACCGGGGTCCAGTTTCAAGGGCAGTCTTCCGTTGTCGGGAACTGCTTCCCATTCGGGGACAACCACCAGCTTGTTGCCGACTTCGATGGGCTTGTAGTATTCCTTCCAATTGTTTTCCCAGTCACTGTCTTCCACGAATGCGGTTTCGGGCATTTCACCCAGGAAATTTGCTACGGCATTCAAAATGCCCTTGCCTTCTTCGTCATCGGAAAGATAGAACTTGATGCGGGATACACCTT
>JAZNOB010000279.1:0-2464 GCA_045580565.1 Ruminococcus sp. | reverse complement strand
TCGGTACTCACCTGCCACAAGTCCCCAATACGCACTTGTAACTCGTCTTGCCAGTATGAAGCGTTTGGATGCCTGTGCTTGTTCCCAGACCTTCATCTGTTTTCCGTTGAGATATGCTGCCTTGAACCATTCCGAACCACTCACCAGAATCAGCATGACCGCAAGCCCCCAAGGTGACTGTATGAACCCAACGAAGCCTCCATGCACGGTTGCAGGCTTGAATGCAATGGGAGACAGCAGCACAAGTCCGATGATAATGTGAAGCAGCGAGACCAATGCACAGGGGTAATTGTTGTACAGCGAGAATATCCCCATATTGCCGAACAGCTGTCGCTTCGCATTCTCATACACATCCTGTGTTTTGGGATTTTCCATGCGGACATAGTCCATTGTCATGACTTTATCGAGCAGTGTTTTCTGCATATTCCGCTTCATTTCAAAAAAGTGGCATTCTTTCCAGCGGTTGATTTCTCGATAGATGATCCTGCAAATCAGCTGCACAGCAACCGCTATTGCTGCTATGAGAAGCATATCCGACAGCGGCTTCTGCTGGCTGATGGCATCCACAACCATTGCCGCAAGCCAGATCCCTGCATATCCAACAATGGCATCGAAGGTATTGGAAACGGTAACACGAAGCATACAGCCCGGATTGCTCTTTTCGAGAAACCGCAGGCTTCGTCCGATGATTGCACGGCTTTCCTTTGCGGATAATTTATTCTGCGTCTCTGCCATCCGTCCCTACCTCCTTTTCACGATAATAGCTGCTTTGCATCTCAAACAGTTCCGCATAGGTGCCGCCCTTTTGCATCAGCGTTGTATGCGTACCTTCTTCTTTGATCTGCCCGTTTTCAATGAGCAGTATCCTGTCACAGAACCGTGTGGAAGAAAGCCTGTGAGAAATGAACACACTGGATTTTTCCTTTGCAAATTCTGCATACTGCAAATACATGTCCTGCTCTGCAATGGGATCAAGGGCAGCTGTCGGCTCGTCCAGAAGAAGCACAGGTGCGTCCTTGTAAAGTGCTTTTGCAAGGGCTAATTTCTGCTGCTGTCCGCCGGAAAACTCGTGTGCATCCTCGAACAGACTTCTTCCCATGCGGGTGTTTTCTTTTTGCGGCAGTGCCATGACGCTTTCATATAACCCTGCTTTCTTCAGGCAGTCAAGCACACGCTTCCGATCCGGCACATGGGAACCCGATATGTTTTCCGCAACAGTTACGGGCAGTGTCAGAATATCCTGAAAAACGGTGGAAAACAGCTTGAAATACAGGGTTCTGTTGTATTCATTCACTGGAATTCCGTTCAGAAGGATCTCACCCTCGGTGGGCGTGTACAGTCCGCACATCAGCTTGATCAGCGTGGTTTTACCTGCACCGTTCAGTCCAACAAGTGCGAGTTTTTCACCCTTATGCAGCGTGAAGGATATGTTTCGGATCGTAGGTTCTTCGGCTCCGAAATAGGTGTAGCTGACATTTCTGAATTCGATCTCACACTGTCCCTTCGGCAGTGCTGCACCTTCTCCACGATTTGTTTTATCCTTCATGTCGTAATAATCACGGATATAGGACATATTTTCCGAAATCCACTGGTAGCCTGAAAAATTATCACACCACCCCTGAACAGAATCGTTCAGCAGACTGATGGCATTGATATAGAGTGCAAATTCACCCGGCGTAATTCTGCCGCCTGCAACCTGCAGGATGATGAACGCATATGACGCAAAGTTACCGAGGGCACGCACACAGTAATTCAAAATATCATACCGGCGTTCCACCACATCCTGCTGCTCATACCAGTGATAGCGTTTTTCTGCCGTGCGGCTCCAGAGTGCACTGAACCACCGCTGCATCCCGAAGATGCGAACATCCTTTGCAGTATGAAAGCGTTCTCCCTCAGATCGGATATACTCCATCTGTCGTTCCAGACTCTGCCACTTGTCCATCAGGCACCATTGCCACATCATTTTGCGGCGGTTAATGTAGTAGCTTGCAACGGCAGGAAGAATCACGATCGGCAGCATAATCGGATGAAATACTGCCAAGATACCGCCGAATGCAAATACACCCACTGCATTTGTTGCACTCTTGCGCAAGGTACGCAGTGCAACAGTCATCATATATCCTGCGGTATCCCTTGCCTTGCGGAGAGAATCGTTGACGGAAGCCTTTTCATTATTCTCATAGTCGGTTTCCAGATTCTTTTTGATCAGCCTGCGTTCAAAGCGGTAATTGTATTTTGCTACCTCTACATAATCCTCATACTGCGTGCTTTCACGCCATATAAAGCGAAAAAAGCGTGTGCCGATGATCAGAAGCACACATATCACCGAAAGCAAGACCATATCACCCGTTCCTGTTGCAAGGTCTACAACGAATTTGTCAGTATAGGATAATGTCAGGTTTTCAGCGGTTTCTCCCAGAATAATCAAAGCCGATGTCAGCAGAAATGTACGGCTTTCATC
>JAZNOB010000278.1:0-8668 GCA_045580565.1 Ruminococcus sp. | reverse complement strand
GGTCATGTGGGCATGAAGTATTCTCTGGTAACAAGAGACCTTATCGCCGATTCAACTGAATGTATGGCTATGGCTCACCACTTTGACGCTCTGGTTATGATTCCCAACTGCGACAAGAACGTTCCCGGTCTGCTGATGGCAGCTGCAAGAGTCAATGTACCCACTATTTTCGTAAGCGGCGGCCCTATGCTGGCTGGTCACGTTAAGGGCAGGAAAACAAGCCTTTCCAGTATGTTCGAGGCTGTAGGTTCTTATGCAGCAGGCAAGTTCGACCTTGATGATGTAGAGGAATTCGAGAACAAGGCGTGTCCAACCTGCGGTTCATGCTCCGGTATGTATACCGCTAACTCCATGAACTGTCTCACTGAGGTTCTGGGTATGGGTCTCCGTGGAAACGGCACTATCCCGGCTGTATATTCCGACAGAATAAAGCTCGCTAAGCACGCCGGCATGGCTGTTATGGAGCTTTACAGAAAGAACATCCGTCCTCGTGACATCATGACAGAAAAGGCATTTGAAAATGCCCTCACTGCTGATATGGCTCTGGGCTGCTCCACAAACAGTATGCTCCATCTGCCGGCTATCGCAAATGAGTGCGGTATAAAGATCAACCTTGACATGGCTAATGAAGTAAGTGCAAGAACTCCAAATCTCTGTCATCTTGCTCCTGCTGGTCATGCTTACATGGAGGATCTTAACGAAGCCGGCGGCGTTTACGCAGTTCTCAATGAGCTTGCTAAAAAGAACCTTATCCACACCGACGTTATGACCTGTACAGGCAAGACTCTGGGTGAGAATATAGACGGCGTAATAAACAAGAACCACGATATCATACGTCCCATTGAAAGCCCATATAGTGAAACAGGCGGCATTGCTGTTCTGAGAGGCAATCTTGCTCCCGACGGCTGCGTTGTAAAGAGAAGCGCAGTTGCTGAGGAAATGATGCAGCACAAGGGGCCGGCAAAGGTATTCGACAGCGAGGAAGATGCTATTGCTGCAATCAAGGGCGGCAAGATCGTAGCTGGCGATATCGTAGTTATCCGCTATGAGGGTCCGGCAGGCGGCCCTGGTATGAGAGAGATGCTCTCACCTACCTCCGCTATTGCAGGCATGGGTCTTGACAAGGAAGTCGCTCTCATCACCGACGGACGTTTCTCCGGCGCAACAAGAGGTGCAGCTATCGGTCACGTCTCTCCTGAAGCTGTCAGCGGCGGCAACATCGCATTTGTAAAGGACGGAGATATTATTTCTATTGATATTCCCAATCATTCCATCATCCTTGAAGTATCAGACGAGGAACTGGCAGAACGCAGAAAGACAATGAGAATCAAGGTAAAGGAAAATCTGACAGGATATCTGAAGCGTTATTCCAAGATGGTTGCGTCTGCGGACAAGGGTGCGATTATAAATTATTGAGAAAGGACTGATACAAATGGGAATGACAATGACACAAAAAATTCTGGCAGCACACGCAGGTCTTGAAAGCGTTGAGGCAGGTCAGCTGATTCTGGTTGATCTGGACAGAGTTCTGGGCAATGACATTACCTCTCCCGTGGCTATCCGTGAATTTGAGAAGCTGGGAATTGACAAAGTATACGACAAGGACAAAGTGACTATGGTAATGGATCACTTTGCACCCAACAAGGACATCAAGGCTGCAACACAGTGCAAGATGTGCCGTGATTTCTGTGCTGACAAGGAAGTAACTCACTTTTACGACGTAGGTCAGATGGGCATTGAGCACGCACTGCTGCCGGAAAAAGGTCTGGTCGTTTCCGGTGATGTTGTAATCGGTGCGGATTCTCACACCTGTACATACGGCGCACTTGGCGCATTTTCAACAGGCGTAGGCTCTACCGATATGGCTTGCGGTATGGCTATCGGCAAGGCTTGGTTCAAGGTGCCCTCTGCAATCAAATTTGAACTGAAGGGCAAGCTGAATCCATATATCTCCGGCAAGGACGTTATCCTCCACATTATCGGCATGATCGGCGTAGACGGCGCACTGTATCGTTCTATGGAATTTACAGGCGAAGGCGTTGCAAGTCTCTCTATCAGTGACAGACTTACCATGACAAACATGGCTATTGAAGCTGGTGCTAAGAACGGTATTTTCGAGGTTGACGAGCAGACTCTAGCTTACATTGCTGAGCACAGCGACCGTGAACCTGTCATATACAAGGCTGACGAGGACGCTGTTTATGATGAAACATATGTCATTGATCTGTCCGAAATAAAGTCAACAGTTGCATTCCCCCACCTGCCTGAGAACACACGCACTATCGACAATGTTGGCGATGTTAAGATCGATCAGGTTGTCATCGGCTCATGTACAAACGGCTTCTACCGTGATATCGAGGAAGCAGCTTCTATCCTGAAGGGCAGGAAGGTCGCTAAGAATGTACGTGCCATAATCATTCCGGCTACTCAGGATATTTACCTGAAGGCTATGGAAAATGGTCTGCTGAAAATATTCATTGAAGCAGGCTGCATCGTTTCCACACCTACCTGCGGCCCGTGTCTCGGCGGTCATATGGGTATTCTGGCAGCAGGCGAACGTGCTGTTTCAACAACTAACAGAAACTTTGTTGGAAGAATGGGTCATCCTACATCTGAGGTCTATCTTGCAAGTCCGGCTGTTGCTGCCGCAAGTGCTATTACAGGTAAGATCTCAGGTCCTGAGGAGGTAATGTAACATGAAATTTGAAGGTACAGTGATCAAGTACGGTGATAACGTCGATACAGACGTTATCATTCCGGCAAGATATCTGAATACAATTGACGTAAAGGAGCTTGCCTCCCACTGCATGGAGGATATTGATACAACCTTTACAAGCCGTGTAAAAGACGGCGACATCATGGTTGCAGGCGAAAACTTCGGCTGCGGTTCTTCCCGTGAGCACGCTCCTATTGCTATCAAGGCAAGCGGTATTTCTCTGGTAATCGCAAAGAGCTTTGCAAGAATTTTCTACCGCAACTCCATCAATATTGGTCTGGCTATCGTAGAATGCCCTGAAGCTGCCGAGGCTATTGAAGAAGGTCACATTGTAGAAGCTGACCTTGATAACGGCGTACTCCTTGACAAGACAACAGGCGCATCCTACAAGACTGCTCCGTTCCCTGCATTTATTCAGACCATCATTGAAAACGGCGGTCTGATAGAATCTATCCGCAAGGGTGCGGTAAAGTAAGGAGGTGCTTCACATGACATATAATATTGGTCTGCTGCGTGGTGACGGCATTGGTCCGGAAATTGTAGACAGCGCAGTAAGAGTTCTTGAAGCTGTAGGCGAAAAGTTCGGTCATACATTCAATTTCACAAGATATCTCATAGGCGGAGCTGCCATTGATGAAACAGGAGTTCCGCTGCCAGAGGAAACAGTCAAGGGATGTCTTGCAAGCGACAGCGTACTGCTTGGCGCAGTGGGCGGTGCTGTAGGCAATTCCAAGTGGGATACACTTCCGCCCAATCTCCGTCCGGAAAAGGCTCTTCTCGGCATCCGTGAGGCTATGGGACTTTTCACAAATCTTCGTCCGGCTAAGCTTTATCCTGCACTTAAAGGCGAGTGCCCTCTCCGTGAGGATATCGTGGCTAAAGGCTTTGACATCATGATGGTTCGTGAGCTGACAGGCGGCATTTACTTCGGCGAGCGTGGCAGACGGGACGGCAAGTACGGCGCAGAGGCATATGATACAGAATGCTACAGCGAAATGGAAGTTGAACGTATTGCAAGAGTTGCCTTTGAGACTGCAAGAAAGCGCAGCAAGAATGTTATCTCCATTGACAAGGCTAACGTTCTGGAAAGCTCAAGACTGTGGCGTGAGGTGGTTCACAGAGTTGCTGCTGAATATCCGGATGTAACTGTAACAGATATGCTGGTTGACAATGCAGCTATGCAGCTGGTAAAGAATCCGAGACAGTTTGACGTTGTTGTAACATCAAATATGTTCGGCGACATTCTCTCCGACGAAGCTTCCCAGATCACCGGCTCTATCGGTATGCTTCCCTCTGCTTCTCTGGGCAGCACCAAGAACGGTCTGTATGAGCCTATCCACGGCTCTGCTCCTGATATTGCAGGTCAGAACAAGGCTAATCCTATCGCTACTATTCTCTCCGCTGCAATGATGCTCCGCTACTCCTTTGACCTTATGGATGAAGCAAAGGCTATTGAGGACGCTGTTGACAAGTACCTCGAAGCAGGATACAGAACAGCTGACCTTGCAGGCGAGGGCGTTGCTCCTCTGTCTACTACTGAGTGTACGGATAAGATTCTGGAGCTGTTATAATTCATGAAGATTCTTAAAAATCCTGTCTATATGCAGTATATTTCTTTTATACCAATTCTTATTGCAGTAATCAGCTTTTTCTTTCTGGGTTTTTTCAACATATTTACACCGGAAAGATTCTCTGACTCATCTAAAGCTATATGGATCAGCGTTAACCTGCTGCTTATAACAATAGGATGTATATCCACTAAGTTATTCTGCCGCTGTCCGTCATGTGGAAAGAGCTTTCCTTCAAAATGGCATGGGTTAAAGTGCCGACATTGCGGTATGGATTTTAAGCATCTTCTATAAAATATTATATAAATGCCATCCGACCAAAACCGGATGGCATATCTTGAATCAAGAAAAGAGATGACTGATTTTATGACTCTCAAAGAATCACTTGCATATGGCTTTGATTCTCTTGTAATATTCCGGGGACTTCTCAGCGATCCGGTACTAAGTGCACTTTCAGACTTCTGCCATACAGATAGTGCAGACGTAGCCTCACAGATGCGCTGCTACAGTGAAATGGTATCTGCTCTCTATGAAAAGACAGACTGTCTCACTGATTACATATCAGAGCTTGTACTGGAGCATGAGCATCCTTGTATAGTCCGTGCAGGCGCAGGAGAAGCTGTCCCAGAGGTTATGAGAAAGGCTCTTGAAAATGAGCTTGACTTCCTCGGCAAGGCAGCAATTCTCACACCTGAAATGCTTACCGGAAATGACCTTTCTCTTGCTTTATGGAATACACGGGATCTGAGACTCAAAGACGCTTACTATGAGCATGAAGCCTCTGTTGGGAAACGAGGCTACGGCATTTTTGCAAGGCATCATATGTTCACTGTGAATCATACTGGTGATATAATTCCGGTGCTTCATCCGGATCCTGTTGCCTTTGACCAGCTTGTGGGCTATGAGCGTGAAAGGAAAACTGCCGAGGATAACATAAAGGCTCTCCTTGACGGAAACTACGCCGCAAATGTTCTCCTCTCCGGTGACGCCGGAACCGGCAAATCCGCAACAGTAAAGGCTATAGCAAACAAATACCGTAAGCATGGACTGCGACTTATTGAGCTTAATAAGTCGGAGCTTTGCTTCATTCCGCAGATCATGGACAGGCTTTGCAGGAATCCGCTGAAATT
This sequence comes from Ruminococcus sp., assembly GCA_045580565.1. Classification (GTDB taxonomy): domain Bacteria; phylum Bacillota; class Clostridia; order Oscillospirales; family Ruminococcaceae; genus Ruminococcus_C. The sequence continues at coordinate 3,254 of JAZNOB010000278.1, read as the reverse complement.
TATCATATTCATAGACGATCTTACATTCTCTGAGGATGACCCGAACTTCGGTACTCTGAAGGCTACACTGGAGGGCAGCATCTCCGCAAGAATGAAGAATACCGTTATCTATGCCACAAGCAACCGCCGTCATATCGTGAAGGAAACCTTCAGCGATGGCAGCGATAAGCATGAGAATGATACTGTGCAGGAGCGCATTTCTCTGTCGGAGCGTTTTGGTATTACTATTACATTCCAGCGTCCGCAGAAGAAGCTTTATCTTGAGATAGTCCGTGAGCTTGCGGTTCAGGCGGGACTTCAGATGGACGAAAATGAGCTTTACGCAAAAGCTGAACAGTTTGCACTCTGCAAAAGCGGAAGAAGCTCACGTGCGGCAAGGCAGCTTATCGACCAGCTGCTTATTTCTCAGAATATGGAAGGAGAGTTATTATAATGCTTACACTTGATAAAATCTATAAGGCAAGCCATGTGCTGAAAAAGGTCATCCGCAAAACTGACCTTATCTATGCGCCTAAAGTAAATCCGGATTGCGAGGTTTACCTGAAAACAGAAAACCTTCAGGTTACAGGCTCGTTCAAGGTGCGTGGTGCGTCATTCATGATGTCACAGCTTTCTGAAGAGGAAAAGGCTAAGGGCGTTATCGCCTGCTCAGCCGGCAACCATGCTCAGGGCGTTGCACTGGCGGCGTCTACTCAGGGTATAAAGGCTCTTATCTGCCTGCCGGACGGTGCGCCTATTTCTAAGGTTGAGGCTACTAAAAGCTACGGCGCTGAGGTGTGCATGGTAGAGGGAGTTTACGACGATGCCTACAACAAGGCGCTGGAGCTTCAGAAGGAGCTTGGCTGTACTTTCGTACATCCCTTTGACGATGAGGATGTTATTGCGGGTCAAGGCACGATCGGTCTGGAGATACTCGACCAGCTGCCCGATGTTGACGCTGTTGTAGTACCTGTCGGCGGCGGCGGACTTATCTCAGGCGTTGCATATGCTATAAAAAACCTCAATCCCAATGTAAAGGTTTACGGCGTTCAGGCAAGCGGTGCACCCAGTATGGTAAATTCAGTTCATGACGATAAAATTGAACGTCTTGAAAGCGTATCCACAATTGCTGACGGTATCGCCGTAAAGGAACCAGGACAGCATACCTTTGAATACTGCCGTCAGTACGTGGATGAAATGGTTACTGTTACTGATGATGAAATTTCCGCAGCAATTCTGGCACTTATTGAACGTCAGAAGCTTATTGCAGAGGGTGCAGGTGCGGCTTCTGTAGCAGCTGTTATGTTCGGCAAGGTTCCGGTACAGGGCAAGAAGGTGGTGTGTCTTGTATCCGGCGGTAATATTGATGTTACTATTCTTTCACGAGTAATCAAGAGAGGTCTCCTCATGTCCGGCAGAACCTCTACCCTGCTTATCGAGCTTATCGACAAGCCCGGTCAGCTGCTTGGCGTATCTAAAATCATCGCAGAACAGGGCGGCAATGTTATCTCAATTCACCACGAGCGCGCAAACGAGGGCAGCGATGTAAACGGCTGCTTCCTGCGTATCACTATGGAAACAAGAGACTATGCGCATATCGAAGCTATCCGCAAGGCTCTTACAGATAATGGATTCAACATTGTTTAAGGAGGACGTTTAAAATGGAAATCATCTACACAAAAAATGCACCGGACGCTATAGGTCCCTACTCTCAGGCAATCAAGGTCGGCAATATGGTTTACACATCCGGTCAGATCGCTATTGATCCGGCTACCGGAAACGTTGAGGCGGCTGACATTGAGGGTCAGAGCAGACAGGTCATGAAGAATCTGGAGGCTGTACTGAAAGAAGCCGGCTGCTCCTTTGCAGATGTTGTAAAGACTACCTGCTTCCTGAAGGACGTTGCAAAGGACTTTGCTGCATTCAACGCCATCTATGCAGAAGCTATGGGTGACTCCAAGCCTGCAAGAAGCTGCGTAGGCGTGGCTGAGCTGCCTAAGGGCGTTCTGGTTGAGGTTGAAGCAGTTGCGGTTATCCCGGATGAAATCAGCAAGTATAATTTCGATGAAGAAAAGGCTCAGAAAGAACTGGAAAAGGGATATAAGAAAGCAAAAAAGCTTCTTGAAGATGAAGATAAAATCGAAAGATTTCTCCAGAGATTAGAGAAGAAGCTTCAAGTTATTCCCGTTGTAGGAACTGCACTTTCCTACGTGCCAGTTTTAGCTTCACTTCTTCGAAGCTATGTAAAAAAGGAATACACTGATGTCCCTTTAGGTTCTATAATAGCAATCACAAGTGCGCTGATCTATGTAGTATCTCCAATTGACGTTATTGTTGATACAATTCCTGTTGTAGGATACTTTGATGATGCTGCTGTAGTAGCAGCGTGCTGGAAATTAGTTGTTTCTGATATCAAGGAATATATGGCATGGCGTGAAGACAATGACAAGGTAGAAGATTTATACTTATAATATTTCTATTAAATGAAAGAAACAGCGTAAAGCCTCCCTTGTTAAAATGAGATTTAATAGGTGCGCTCCGCGCATTATTATCAGCCCGATAAGCTAGAATTTATATCCCCAACTTTCCCACACCGGCAGCCTGAACTGCCGGTGCTTTTTACTATTTGGTTAGTTTTACCTAACCTCGCCCACTATTCAACACCAAACTTTTCCTTGAAAAATATAATGACCTATGGTATAATTATAAGTGGTTAGCATAAACTAACTTCGTTTGAATAAATCATTTGGTGCTCCGTCCTGTAATCGCTGACAGGACGAGTATCTGATGATACTGAAAGGTGATATGAACAATGAACTATCTTGAAATTGAAAAGGTTATCGGCAGAGAGATCATGGACTCCAGAGGCAATCCTACTGTAGAAGCAGAGGTATATCTCTGTGACGGTACAGTTGCACGAGGTACAGCACCAAGCGGTGCTTCTACCGGCGAATTTGAAGCTCTGGAGCTTCGTGACGGCGACAAGTCCAGATATCTTGGCAAGGGCGTACAGAAGGCTGTTGAGAACATCAATACTATTATCAACGATGTTCTCTGCGGCATGGACGCATCTGACATCTACGCTGTCGACAAGGCTATGCTCGATGCTGATGGCACAAGGGACAAGTCAAAACTGGGCGCAAATGCGATCCTCGCAGTATCTATTGCCTGCGCAAGAGCTGCTGCTGATGCTATGGGTATGCCCCTGTACAGATTCCTTGGCGGCATTAACGGCAACCGTCTGCCTGTTCCGATGATGAATATCTTAAACGGCG
>JAZNOB010000277.1:0-14242 GCA_045580565.1 Ruminococcus sp. | reverse complement strand
AAACATTATGGACGGACATTCTCTTGAGGACGCCTTCTATGACATATATTCAGAGGTAAAGGGGGATAAGGTCAATGTTTAAGGATATACTTACAGTTGCGAAGAAGGAACTCAGATCGTGCTTTAAAGATAAGGCTATATTCCTGCAGATCGTACTGCTGCCTTTCGTACTGGTGTTCGGCTATTCGATTCTCATGTCAACTCTCAGCGGAACAACGCAGGCGGAAGATACGGCAGATCATACCGCCTATTGCATAAACGCACCTGAATATATGAAAGATGGCTTTGCTGAGCTTGGCATCATTTCTGCTGAACCGGATATGGCTGGCTCGATCATGGAAGATATTTCCGAAAAGGAGTGCGAACTGCTGATATATTTTCCGGAGGACTTCACTCTTGCTGAAGCAGGAGCTGCAGAGCTTTCCGATGCAGAGCTATGGTACAACTCCGAAAATACTGACTCGATCCGGCTTTACAATTCGGTGATGGCTTTTCTCGACTCATTCCAGCCCAGCGTATTCACAGTGAATGCAGATACCGATACTGACCACGATTTTGCCGATGATAATTACGATCTGAAAAAAATGCTTGGTACGCTGCTGCCTATGATAATACTGATGTCAGTATTCATGGTGTGTATGAATCTTGCAGCTGAATCTATTGCAGGTGATAAGGAGCGTGGTTTCCTTAATACTATACTCATCGCACCCGTAAGGAGAAGCAGTATCGCCGCCGGAAAATCCCTGAGTATTTTTGCAGCCTCGGTAATTGCCGGAATATCTGCATTTGCAGGAATGGCATTATCCCTGCCAAAACTGGCTGAGTCAATGGATTCAGAGGCAGGCATTTCCTACAGCGTCTCAGAATATCTGCTTCTTTTCGCAGTCGTGATCACAGCGGTATTCGCTCTTGCAGGAGTACTGCTCATTATATCAACAGCTGCAAAAAGCGTGAAGCAGGCAACAAGTATCGCACCCATGCTTATGCTGGTCCTTGTGGTAGCAGGAATGCTTGTTGACGTTGAGGGAGTAGGAAAGGCAATTGAAAGCTTTGGCACAGGCAATTCCTTTATCCCCGCCTGGAATACAATACTGGTCATGCAGGATATAATCGCCCTTGACTACTCTCCATCATTGGCAGTGACAGCGTGTGTTGTAAATCTCGCTTTTGCAGCAATCGCAATATTCATCACAGGCAGACTTTTTGAGAATGAGAAGATTGTTAATGGGTAATAAATTTAAGATGTTATCCGATTTCATCTTCTCACAGAGTGCAAAGACTTATGAAGCTAAAGCTGTCAAAAGTATCTTTGCGATGCTTTGAAAAGTCATTGAACCGCACTGCACAAGTCCAGTAAAAACAGACGATATAAAAAAAGACTTGACAATCTTCAAAAAGTATGCTATAATAACAGCACAATAGCAACAGGGGAGCAGAATTGCTGAGAGGAAGCGACTGAGCTTCGACCCGTAACCTGATTCGGATAATGCCGACGTAGGGAGTTTGCAGGTATATTACCGCATGGATTTCTTACGTCACAGGTGTATCATTACGATACCTGTGGCGTTTTTTATTGCCGTGCTGTGCTCTGACGAACGCTCTCCTGTTGAAATAGTTTCTGATAGGAGAGATTTTTTATGCGCAACACAAAAACAAAGCTTCTGGTAGAGGGTGCTATTATGATAGCCCTCGCTGCTGTACTCAGCTACATCCGTATCTACAAGCTGCCGTGGGGCGGCTCTATCACGCTGCTTTCCATGCTGCCCATTGTAGTGTACAGCATCCGTCACGGTGCGGTCAAGGGTCTGGCAGCAGCGTTCGTATTTGCCTGCATCCAGTTTTTCCAGGGTGTTATGGATGGTCTGTTCGGCTGGGGACTCACCGCCGGTATGCTCATAGCTTGCATACTTCTTGACTATTTCCTGCCCTTTACTCTTCTGGGAACAGCCGGAGCATTCCGCCAAAAGGGAACTATCGGCTGGATCATGGGAACAGTTATGGCTCTTACGCTCCGGTTTATCTGTCATTTCCTCAGCGGCGTTATTATCTGGAAGTCCTTCGGTGAGCTGTGGGGCGGATTCTTTACGGAAAATACTGCACTCTACAGTCTCCTCTACAATGGCTCATATATGCTGCCGGAGATCATACTTACCACTGCAGGCGCTGTTCTTTTATTCAAAGCGCCTCAGATGAAAAAGCTTATGAGCAAATAAACCATAAAACGGGCTTCTGCATCTGGTGCAGAAGCCCGTTTTTATTATAATTCAGTTTCAGCTTACAAGCAGATGCTTCAGTGCGGTCAGGTCGAATACATTAACCCTGCCGTCAAAGTTCATATCTGCACGCATCATACCTTCAGCAGACAGCTTTCTCAGACGGAGAAGATACTTCTGCATATAGATCATATCAACCAGCGATACTCTGCCGTTTACAGTAACATCGCCCATAACCATGGATGTACCGGTGGTAACGGTTGTGGTATACTGTGTTGTGGTCGTAGTGGTAGTAGTTGTTGTAGTGGACTCTGTGGTTGTAGGTTCAGTTGTGGTGGTAGTAGTAGTTGTTGTTGTAGTTGTTGTAGTAGTTGTTGTAGTAGTTGTTGTGGTAGTTGTTGTGGTAGTTGTAGTAGTAGTTGTTGTTGTTGTCGTTTCAGAACCGGAGGAGTCATCTTCGGCAGTCAGAGCCAGAAGCAGAGTGAATGGAGAGTTCCAGTAAATTGTGATCTCGTTTGTAGAGTAGCTTTCCAGATGGTCGATGTAACGCTTCGCATTAGGTTCACCGGAAAGATAGGATGCAGCAATGGGGTCTTCCAGATTCTGGTTTACGCCGCCGATAACCATACCGGGCATTGCCTTGCCCATAGCTGCGGAAGGTCTGTGGTGGGGGTTTTTGGCGGAGAAGCTGCCGTAGCCTGTAACGAAGCATATTGCCAGAGGATTGCTGCCCAGAATGTAGTCAGCTGTATGGCGTGCAGCTTCGATATAGGAATCATCACCGGTAAGCTCAGCTGCATACGCCATGAATACGCCGGCGTTTGCAATAGTCATATTGCTGCCCCAGTAGAACTCGAATATAGGACATCCGTAAGGGCTGCCGTTTACGCCTGTGCGGAAGCTGTTTGCATTGTTCACGAAAACAGTCTTTACAGTGTTATAGAAGGAGCTGTTTGTATCAACGCCGTCCATTGTGAGGTACGCAATTGCACCGTAGGAGGCTACATTTGCCCAGTCAAGACCGATCTGGTTTGTGATGCTCTGCATCTTTGAAAGGTACTGGGATTCGCCTGTAGCTCGGTACATCTGAGCCGCTGCCCAGTAACGCTCGTCGGAATCGTTTCTGTCGTCGTATGCGCCTGTAGAAATATCGGAGGGATTTGTGAAAACGAGGTTTCCGTTTGACTGGAGCCAGTTCCAAGCATTCTTTGCAGCTGTCAGGCACTTGTTTGCAAATGTGCTGTCTACGGAAAGATAATATTCATACGCCATAGCCATGGATGCGCAGAAATCTGCTGTTGCCATGGAGGATATGGGAGTAACGATAAGCTCAGCAGTTTCATTCTGAGGCATTACAAAGCCGGGGAAGTTCTTGCAGGAAACCTTGTGGTACACACCGCCGTTAGACGCCTGCATCTTCATCATCCATTCAAGCTCGTATCTTACTTCGTCCAGTACGTCCGGAACGCCGTTACCGCTTTCCGGAATGCCGATATTGTCGCTGAACATTTCTGGATTTGTGTCATAAGCTAAAAGCAGGTCAGCTACTGTCTTAGCTGCCGGACTGATGTAACGTCCGTAGTCGCCTGCGTCGTGCCATCCGCCGGATACGTCGATATACTGGTTTGTGCCGTATATCTTAGCACGTGATGTATGGCAGGCAGAATGACCGAAGGTGCTGTCATTTACTGTGCAACCGCATCTCTGGAGGTACAGCATTCTGACTGTATCATCAAGGAGTGCGTCATATACGCCGCTGCCGATAGTGAACTTATAGGAATCTGTCATATTTCCGCAGGAGATATAATATGTTCCTGGTTCGGTCACAGATGAGAAATCGCCCTGATAGTCGGTTTCGTTTGCGCCGCTGTTGTAGGTTCTGTTTGTGAGAGAGCCTGTATATACAACGCTGCCTGTAGAAGCGTTTACTACGTCGAACTGAGATTCGTTTGTAACGCCTCTGAATACAGCGATTTTTTCCTGATCGGGATAGTAGCCCACCTGATTGAGGATGATGTGCTGGTCGCCGGCTTCAACTGAACCGGAGTCATTTCCGGAGCTGTCACCGGAACCGATGTTGTTGTCCAGACACACAAGGCTTACATTGTCAAGGTAAACATAGTGACTGCCGAGGCTTCCGCTCTGGTTGCCGCAGTTTACTACGAAGCGTGCAGCATTGTCAGTTGAGCCGGACATGGAGAATGTATGCTCAATATGCTGAGTGCCGGAGGAAAGGCTTACCTGTCTCCAGCAATAGGATGTATATGAACCGCCGTTCTGCTGAATGATAACTTCAACGTCACGGTTTGTACTTGCTGATATATCATAGGACAGGGTGTACTGTGCGCCCTGAACGAGAGATAGCTGGTCGTATGCGTACATCTGTACAGCATAGCCGTTGCTGCCGGTTGATGTTACATTAAGAGCCAGCTGACCGTTTGAGACGGAAAGCGAACCAGAACCGCCGCTCTGGGAATAAACATCCCAGCCTGTTTTGCCGCTGCTGAAATCGCCGTTGCCGAACATATTGCTGCCGGCTGCATCTGCGAAGCCTGATGGTATACAGGTAAGTCCTACTGCAACAGCTGCGAGTGCTGCCATAATTTTGTTTAATAATCTGAATTGCATAAGATGTTCCTCCTTTTGATGTTTCTCTATAAAATCCCTTTTTATGCAGCCTGCACAGAAGTTTTCTCAAGCTGATGATTTTATTATACAACGCAAACTCTTCGTTTTCAATAAAGGTTCGGTACATTTTCTATGATTCATTTGTAAAATAAAACCCCGGAAATACGCCTTTTCCATATATAAAAAGTACCGAGTTTCGTAACTTATACCGGCGTTTTCCACATACAGCAGAGCTTACTCTTGATGGAATTCACAATTTATGAATTTACATTGTCCTGCGCATGAATGTTGAGATTAAACTTTACTTCCAAAGTCAGGCGTTATTTTTTAACTAATTACAAACACTGCGGAGCAATATCGTCCTATTCGTCTGGCAACATTATCCTGTGCACTGCGGAACTATCGCTGGATATTCCGCAGAACAGGCGAAAACACAGCTGTGGAATATGTTTACAGCTTAAAGCGGAAAAATCCTTTGACAACAGGAAAAAATATGCTATAATAGAGTTATAATATGACTCAGGATATATGAGGAGGAAAATATATGAACATGAAAAAGCTTACCGCACTGGTTCTTAGTGCAGCAGCAGGACTTTCTATGATAACCGGCTGTGCAGAGGGAGATGAGGGCGGATCCGCTATGTACAAGATGCACGGTCTTACCACACAGGAATTTGTCAGCGAAATGGGCGTAGGAATCAATCTGGGCAATACCTTTGAATCCTGCGGTGCATGGATAAATTCCGACAGTGTTACTAATTTCGAGACAGGCTGGGGAAGTCCGGTAGTCACAAAGGAGCTTATCGAGGGCTACAAGAACGAAGGCTTCGGCGTGCTGCGAGTTCCGGTAGCATGGTCAAATATGATGCTTGAAGATTACCAGATACATCCCGATTATCTTGCAAGAGTCAAGGAGGTCGTTGAATGGGCGCTGGAGGCTGACCTTGCAGTTATCCTCAACATCCACTGGGACAGCGGCTGGTGGGAGAATTTCCCCACTGACAAGGAAAACTGCATGGATAAGTACACCGCTATCTGGACTCAGCTCTGTGAGGCATTCGGCGAATACGGCGACAGACTCATGTTTGAATCCCTAAACGAAGAAGCCGGCTGGAGCAGCATCTGGGACAGATACACAGGTACTGAGGAGCAGAAGGCTGAATCCTATGCTCTGGTAAATGAGCTTAACCAGACATTCGTTGACCTTGTAAGAGCCTCCGGCGGCAACAATTCGGAGCGTCATCTGCTTATTGCAGGCTACATAACAGACGTTGCCCTCACCTGCGATCCTCTCTATGAGATGCCTGAGGACCCTGCTGGAAAATGCGCTGTTTCCGTGCATTACTATACACCTGCAACCTACTGTATCCTGAAGCAGGACGCTGACTGGGGCAAGGCTAAGAAGGCGTGGGGCTCCCCAAGAGACTACGGCGAGCTTGAAACAAATATGGATATGCTCTATGATACATTTGTAAGCAAGGGCGTTCCGGTAATCATCGGCGAGTTCAGCGTTGAGACTGCCAACAAGGAAGCTGACAACGTAAAGCTGTTCCTGTCAGCAGTTTCCGCAGAGGCACGTGAAAGGGATATGTGTCCGGTTCTCTGGGATATCACCAATGTTTTCTACGACAGATACAGCTTCACTATGGTGGAGGAGTATTCAGACCTTAATGAGCTGCTGATGGCTCCGGTGGAACAATAAGAACATACAGCAGAAGGCTCTCTGTTCCGGATGGAACGGGGAGCTTTTTTCTGCTGTCGGGACAGCAAACAATATCGTAATACATTCCTTGACATTTCCGGACAGATGGGTTATAATAAAGAGGTGTATACAGTAATACAATTACAGAAAGGAAGCCCTGTCTTATGAGTATCAATATAGAAGAAATCATGTCAGAAATAAGAGCTGATATCAGGGAAAAGGGACTTACAGGCGATATGCTGTCCTTTGCGGATATTCCCTGTGAGGCAAATCCAAGAAACCGTGCGATGAAGTTTGATTCTGACAAGCTCAGCAGGAACGTAGCCTATATTTCTGATAATTATCTGCTTATTACAGATAATAAGATAACCGGCAATCCGATCTCACGCTTTTTCAAGAAGGCTATAAGAAAGCTTATAAGATTTTACACTGACCCTATAGCAGCGGATCAGACTGCGCTCAATGCAAATACTGCACAGGCTATACAGGAACTGGAGCTTTATATTATTGATTCTCAGACTCAGAGCAGCACTACTATAGTCAAGCGTCTTGATGAGCTTGAGCTTCAGCAGAGAAACAACCGTATGGAGATAGACCATCTTCAGAAGCAGGTTCTTGCTCTGAGAGAGCAGCTGGAGGCTGAACGGGAGGCGAAGCTCTGATGCGTGTATTCCAGCTTATGCCCACTATCGCAATGGGCGACGCCGTCAGCAATGACGCTGTAGCTGTAGGAAAAGTGCTCAGGAGCATGGGCTATGATACGGAAATATATGCCGACAGTATTGATAAAAGGCTGCCGTCAGGCACTGCGAGATCTTTCGACAAATTTCCCAGGATCACCAGTAACGACACTATCATCTATCATCTGTCAACAGGCTCGGCGATGACCTATGTACTGAACAACTACAAGTGCCGCAAGGGTATTATTTACCACAATATAACACCATCCTATTTCTACAGACCGTATAACGGCGAAATGGTGGAAACTCTCGAATACGGAAGAAACAGTATTGCTCAGCTGGCGGATAAAGTGGATTTTTGTCTTGCGGATTCAGAATACAATATGCGTGAGCTTCGTGAGCTTGGGTATAAGTGCAGTATATCGGTAAGACCTGTTCTCATACCCTTTACCGACTATGCCCAGAGACCGGATGATACTATTATAAAGCAGTATGATAACGACGGCTTTGTAAACTTCCTGTTTGTAGGCAGGATCGCTCCTAATAAGAAGCATGAGGATATAATAAAGATATTCTACACCTACCATAAGTACTGCAACCCTAAGTCAAGGCTTATTTTTGTAGGCTCTTGGAATGAAACGGAGCTTTACTACAGACGTTTGCTGAGATACGTTGACGCACTGGGACTGGATAACGTCGTCTTCACCGGACATATCACCTTCAGACAGCTTCTTGCTTATTATCAGATCGCCGATATGTTCATCTGCATGAGCGAGCATGAGGGCTTCTGTGTGCCGCTGGTGGAGGCTATGTACTTCGGCGTTCCTGTTATGGCGTATAATGCTGCTGCCGTACCGGATACTCTCGGCGGTACTGGAATACTCCTAAACGACAAGGATCCCTTTGAGGCTGCGCTTATGGCGGACAGGGTGCTTACTGATACTGCCCTCAGACGTGAGATCATAAGCGAGCAGCGCAGACGTCAGCAGGATTTCAGCTATAATGCTGTAAAGAGTCAGCTTGAAGAACAGCTCAGAGCTGTTATCGGATAAGGCTTCGTAAGACACCTGTTATAATATATAAGATATTACAGAAAGGAAATTCACCATGGCTAAAACCGAACTCAAAAAGAAAAATCAGCTCACTATGCCTGAAACTGCCGAGGAAAAGAAAAAGGCTCTGGCAAGCGCCATTGCCCATATCACCAAAACCTACGGCCCCGGCTCTATCATGCGTATGGGCGAAAGCGGTAAGCTTGATATAGAATCCATCCCAACCGGCTCTATGTCCCTTGACCTTGCCCTCGGTGTGGGCGGCGTTCCGAGAGGACGTATCATTGAGCTGTACGGACCCGAAAGCTCCGGTAAGACTACCGTTGCTCTCCATATCGCTGCCGAGGCTCAGAAGCTGGGCGGCGAGGTTGCATTCATCGACGTTGAACACGCCCTTGACCCCAACTATGCTGCGGCACTGGGCGTTGATATCGACAATCTGCTGGTATCTCAGCCCGACAGCGGCGAACAGGCTCTTGAAATCGCAGAGGCTCTCGTGCGCTCAGGCGCTATCGACGTTCTCGTTGTGGACTCCGTTGCAGCTCTCACCACAAAGGCTGAGATCGATGGCGAAATGGGCGATACCCACGTGGGTATGCTGGCAAGACTCATGTCTCAGGCTATGAGAAAGCTTACTGCTGTTATCTCAAAGTCCAGCTGTGTTGCTGTGTTTATCAACCAGATACGTGAAAAGATCGGCGTTATGTACGGCAACCCTGAAACTACTCCCGGCGGACGTGCTCTGAAATATTATGCAACTGTCCGTATGGAGGTTCGTAAGGGCGAGCCTATCAAGGACGGCTCCGATGTTATCGGCGCACGTACCAAGGTAAAGATCGTAAAGAACAAGGTTGCTCCGCCTTTCCGTTCATGTGAATTTGATATCATCTACGGTAAGGGTATTTCCCGTACCGGCGAGGTTCTTGATACTGCCATCGAGCTTGATATTATCCAAAAAAGCGGCTCATGGTTCAGCTATGACGGTCAGAAGCTCGGTCAGGGCAGGGACAATATCAAGGAGATATTCCTCGGCAATCCTGAACTTATGGAGGAGCTGGAGGATAAGATCCGTGCCCGCTTCAAGGAGATAGCTGAGGAGGAAGCAAGAAAGGCTAAGGAGCTTCGTGAGAAGAATGCCAAGAATGCTCAGAAGAACAGGGAGAAGAATGACAAGAAGCGTCTTGAGATCGCCGCTATAACAGCTGCGAAGAAGGCTGCTGAGAATAAGGATCCTGATACTGAGGAGGACGAGTTCGAGCCGGTTGCTGCCGCAGGTGCTGAGGAAAACATTTCCGCAGGCGGCGATGAGCAGTTTGACGAATTTACTCCCGTATAAATCATCATATGAAGATACTGTCATGCAAGGCACAGCACGGCGCTTATCTTGAACTGATGCTGGAGGACGGACAGGTGCATTCTGTGCACAGGGAAATAGCCGCTCAGTACGGGCTTATGAGCCTTACGGAGATTCCGGAGGATACTTTAAATAGTATGCTTTTTGATAATGATGTAAGGCGCAGCTTTCAGCGTGCATTGTATCTCCTTGATATGCAAGGCTACAGCTACCAGATGATGTTCCGGAAGCTGAGCCAGAGCTACGAGGAGGAGGTCTGCTATACGGTCATGGATAAGCTTTGCGAAATAGGAGTTATCAATGACTGGAAATACGCAGAGGCAGCAGCACGCAAGGCGGCTGAAATAAAACGCTACGGGCCCAGAAGAATAAGCCAGATGCTCTGGCAGAAGGGGATCCCCAAGGCTGTTATCGACAAGACTCTCCTGCCTTATATGGACGAGGAGCTTCAGATAGAGAATATAATCTGGCTTCTCAGGCGCAAATATGCAAAGCTTCTTACCGATCCCGATGACCGGCGGTCGGTTGAAAAATGCAAGGCTGCACTGGTAAGGTTGGGCTACGGCTTCAGCGTTATCGGTGAGGCAGTGCGGATATATTTTGAAAATGAGGAAGAAGAATGATATCTAAAGTTTGTTAAAACCTATAAAGCCTCCCCTTAGTAAGGGGAGGTGGCACGCCGAAGGCGTGACGGAGGGGATTGAACAACGATGTGCAGACTAAAATTTTAGTATTACTCGCTTTTTACAATTCCCTCAGTCGTCACTTTGTGCCGACAGCTCCCCTTACTAAGGGGAGCCTTTAGCGGAAAACATAATTTATTGATAAACTAAAGAGTATTATTCTAACTTCCGTAATTATTAAATCGAAAGAGGTATGTAATATGCTGACAAACAAAGAAAAGAGCATGGAAAAAATCGTTGATCTCTGCAAGTCCAGAGGCTATGTATACGCTGGCTCCGAAATTTACGGCGGTCTTGCAAATACATGGGACTACGGCCCTCTGGGCGTTGAGCTGAAGAACAACATCAAGGACGCATGGAGAAAGAAGTTCGTTCAGGAATGCCCCTACAACGTAGGTCTGGACAGCGCAATTCTGATGAATCCTGAGACATGGGTAGCATCCGGTCATCTGGGCGGCTTCTCCGATCCGCTGATGGACTGCAAGTCCTGTAAGACTCGTCACAGAGCAGATAACCTGATCGAAGCTTTCGACGGCACAAATCCTGCTGGCTGGAGCAATCAGGAGATGATGGACTACATCCGTGACAAAGGTATTGCCTGCCCGAACTGCGGCAAGACTGATTTCACTGACATCCGTCAGTTCAACCTGATGTTCAAGACATTCCAGGGCGTTACTGAGGATTCCAAGTCTGAGCTGTATCTCCGTCCGGAAACTGCACAGGGTATCTTCGTAAACTTCGCAAACATCCAGAGAACCACAAGAAAGAAGGTTCCCTTCGGCGTAGCACAGGTAGGCAAGTCCTTCCGTAACGAGATCACACCGGGTAACTTCATCTTCCGTGTACGTGAGTTCGAGCAGATGGAGCTTGAATTCTTCTGCAAGCCGGGTACTGACCTTCAATGGTTCAGCTACTGGAGAGGCTACTGCAAGGACTTCCTGCTGAATCTGGGCATCAAGGAAGAAAACCTCCGTCTCCGTGACCACGATCCGGAGGAGCTGTGCTTCTACTCAAAGGCTACAACTGACTTCGAGTACCTGTTCCCCTTCGGCTGGGGCGAGCTTTGGGGTATCGCAGACAGAACTGACTATGACCTGACTCAGCACCAGAACCACAGCGGCAAGTCTCTGGAATACTTCGATCCGGAGGACAACACAAAGTACATTCCCTATGTAATCGAGCCGTCACTGGGCGTTGAGAGACTGTTCCTGTCTATCGTAACAGAGGCTTATGACGAAGAAGTTATCGACGCTGAGAAGAACGATGTAAGAACAGTAATGCGTCTCCATCCGGCGCTTGCACCTTACAAGTGTGCAGTTCTGCCCCTTTCAAAGAAGCTCTCTCCGCAGGCTATGGAGGTTTGCCAGATGCTCTCCAAGTACTTCTCTGTTGACTTCGACGAGGCTGGTTCAATCGGTAAGCGTTACCGCCGTCAGGATGAGATCGGTACTCCCTTCTGCATCACCTACGACTTCGATACACTGGAGAAGGATCAGTGCGTGACAGTACGTGACCGTGACACTATGGAGCAGGTTCGTATGCCTATCACAGAACTGGTAGAGTATCTCCGTGATAAGGTTACACTTTAATCAGATATAGTAAAACTGCCGCTGTTTTTCAGCGGCAGTTTTTACACACTCTCCGCATCCGCAAAGGTCATCTCCTTATGAAGCGCCATATTTATACCTGTAGCTATCATACCGGCGGCATGGTCGATGAGACGGTCGATGTCACGAGGCGTTACCATCATATTAGGACTGCCCTTGGGAACGTTATATCCGGTAAGATTATGGGCCGCCGTATGCAGGTCAACTACCGTAGGCACACCTACCGCCACTACAGGCACACCCAGAGTCTTTTCCGACAGCTCCATACGCTTGTTGTGAACGCCGCTGCCAGGGCTTATTCCGCTGTCGCACATCTGTATAGTTGTGCCCAGACGTGACAGCTCAGCACAGGCGAGGGCGTCGATGGCGATAACGGCAGCCGGCTCGATCTCATGGCATACAGCGGAAACTATCTCCGCCGTTTCCATGCCCGTCTGACCGAGAACGCCGCTTTGCAGTACGCTTACAGGTCTGAGGTTTCGTAGAAAGTCTGCCTCGCCCTCCTTCAGCTCTGATTTTAAGTGACGAGTGGCAAGAACTTTTCCGGCACATCTTGGACCTAAGGCGTCGGGCGTGATTGCGCTGTTTCCGAGACCTGCCACGAGGACGCAGCCATTTTCCGGCAGGAATGCGGAAAGCTCTCTTGAAAACTCCTCGGTCATTGTCTGGTACTGGTCGGAAAACCGGCTCAGCGCCTGAGTTTCCAAGGTCAGATAACGTCCGGCAGGCTTGCCGATCGCTCTGCCGGCTTCGTCGGTGTCGATGATGATATCGGTTATGGTGAAAGCCTGACCTCTTACGGTGCTGTGAATGCCTCTGCCGGAGGCGGTATTTTCGTTTATTCGTTCAAGAGCAAGGTCGGTTCTTATCTGCATGGCGATCTCCTTTGTACAATATGCTGATAAATGGGGAGAAAAAATCTGCGTAAATTTCGAAAAATGCTATTGCATTATTCCTCGAATCGTGGTATAATAATTCTTAGTCATGATGCGATATAACCCAATCGTAATCAGCAAATGGTCGTACCATCTTGCGGGAAGCGGTACCGTGTCAATTCCGTTTCTATGATATGACTTTGCAGAGAGGATATCCATAGGGAAATCCCACCATTAAGAACGAAACAGGAGGTGGCACAAATGCCGAATATTAAGTCCGCTAAGAAGAGAGTTAAGGTTACTAAGGTTAAGACTGCCCTCAACAAGGCAAGAAAGTCCAACATGAAGACCATGATCAAGAAGGCTGACGCTGCTTGTCAGAACAACGCTGCTGATAAGGAAGCTGCAATCCGTCTTGCTATCAAGCGTGTTGACCAGGCTTGCGCTAAGGGTCTGATGCACAAGAACGCTGCTGCAAGAAAGAAGTCTCAGCTGATGAAGAAGCTGAACGCTGCTGGCTAAGCTGTAATTGTAAATAGCATAATTTAAGCTGCTGTGAATTTAATTCGCAGCAGCTTTTTGTTATATATGCTTTTTCTTTGGATAGGGCTGCTTTTCGTCGGTCTGACCAAGGATGTAATCAATGCTTGTATTGTAAAATTTCGCAAGAGCAATAAGAACATCTGTAGGTATATCTCTTGTGCCCAGTTCATATCTGGAATATGCAACCTGTGTGCAGTTAAGATATTCTGCCAAGTCACGCTGGTAAAGGTCTGCATCTTCACGAAGATTACGGATTCTTTCGTATGGCATAGTTGTCATCTCATTTATCTGAATTTAGTTTTAGGATAAGGCGTTTTATCGTCTGTATTTCCCATAAGATAGTCTACACTTGTATTATAGAAATCAGCAAGTGCAAGCCAGATATTAGTTGGCACATCATTTTCTCCGGTTTCATATTTTGAATAGCCAGTTTGCGACATTTTCAGATATTCAGCCACCTGCTTCTGTGTCAGGTCAGCATCTTCTCTAAGGTCACGGATTCGATTTCGGTATCTCATAGATCAACACTCCTTATGTATATAGTTTAATCATACGATAACCTAAAACAGATTATTGACTTATAACCTGAAACAGGTTATAATCAGATTAAAAGGAGGTCTTACTATGAGACTATTTGAAAAATACAGACGTTACAAAAAAATCATATTTCAGACTGTTTACTGCAACCTGCGGTGCCATAGATACAATGGAGAGGCTTCTTGCAGCAATTCCGGAAGAGGATGAAAAAGCAAAGCTGCTGGCAGCTCAGATACAAGACCTGAAAACTGCTCAGCAGCTGACTGAGGAAATTACTATTGCTGATTGAGCAAGCTTTATAAGAAGGAGTGTAAATTGTAGTTTATATATGCCGAAGGCACACCACGAAAGCCTCCCCTTAGTAAGGG
>JAZNOB010000276.1:0-2195 GCA_045580565.1 Ruminococcus sp. | reverse complement strand
CTTTATACGCACAATCACTGGTACAGCAAAAAGTACTGCCCTGCGTATATTCTGCCCCACTGGGCGGCGTTCAAGGCGAAGGTGGAAAAGTATCTTGGTGCGTATTCAGAAGCTGATACAGCACAGTCTGGAGCATCTGAGAACACTTACCTTGTGCGTGTAACAACACCTGACCTCTGCATCCGCACAGGGCCCGGCGAAAGCTATCCCAGAACCGGAAGATTTACCGGCACCGGCGCATTTACGGTCGTTGAGACAAGGGGCAGCTGGGGCAGGCTGAAGGCTGGCGGCTGGATCTGTTTGGGCGGTGCGGAGAAAGTTTAACGCACGATAACACATAGCAAAACGGCGGTACTGGATATGATTCCGGTATCGCCGTTTTTTATACTTGCAAAGCTCATCATCACAGTAATAGCGGTTCATCCTGCGCAATGCCTTTGCTGCTGCACACTAAATACCACGCATACTGTCTATGCGATCTGCCTGCATCAGCAATTCATACTGCTCTGAAATTGACTGTGATGTATTTTTCAGAAGAACTGCCTTTTCAGGTGCAGCAGTACTGGCTGCTTTGATAATCATAATCCCTATATTCATTAGTTCCTCTTGCATTACAAGAAACAAAGTACCCGCCTAATAAATGATAAACCCATTATAATCCTTTTCAGTAAAATCTGAAATCAGCATTTCGGGATTAAAATATTTGTAGAATTGTTTGTAGCTCTGTTTGTAATGATTGATCGTAGCTTCACGCAGATTTCTTTGTCTGCAATTTTCAATGTATTTGCTGCATCCCTCTTCAAAAGTGATGCTGTTCAGGGTATTCATACTAAGCCTTTCCATAAGTAAAACCTCCAAAAAAAATTAGACACATCATCCGGCAAATACCGAAAATAATGTGTCTAATTACAAATAGATTATTTTACTTGAAAATATTAAGCTTAGCGCTTAAAAACCACGCAATTTCCTTAGAACTTGCCAGCCTTAGCAGCTTCTTCGATAGCAACTGCTACAGCAACAGTCATACCAACCATGGGGTTGTTGCCTGCGCCGATGAGGCCCATCATTTCTACGTGAGCCGGAACGGAAGAAGAACCAGCGAACTGAGCGTCAGAGTGCATACGACCCAGAGTATCAGTCATACCATAGGAAGCAGGACCTGCAGCCATGTTATCAGGATGCAGTGTACGGCCAGTACCGCCGCCGGATGCTACAGAGAAGTACTTCTTGCCCTTATCGATGCATTCCTTCTTGTATGTACCTGCAACAGGGTGCTGGAAACGTGTGGGGTTAGTGGAGTTACCAGTAATGGAAACGTCAACGCCTTCCTTCCACATGATAGCAACGCCTTCTGTTACGTCGTTTGCGCCGTAGCAGTTAACCTTTGCACGGAGACCATCGGAGTAAGCCTTGCGGAATACTTCCTTAACCTCGCCTGTATGATAATCCATCTCAGTTTCAACATATGTAAAGCCGTTGATTCTTGCGATGATCTGAGCAGCGTCCTTACCGAGACCGTTCAGGATAACTCTCAGGGGTTCCTTACGAACCTTGTTAGCCTTTTCAGCGATACCGATAGCGCCTTCAGCAGCTGCGAAGGACTCGTGGCCTGCCAGGAATGCGAAGCACTGTGTCTCTTCTTCCAGCAGCATCTTACCCAGGTTACCGTGACCCAGACCAACCTTACGCTGATCAGCTACAGAGCCAGGGATACAGAAAGACTGGAGACCTTCACCGATAGCAGCAGCAGCGTCAGCAGCTCTCTTGCAGCCCTTCTTGATTGCGATAGCTGCGCCTACAGTGTAAGCCCACTTTGCGTTTTCAAAGCAGATCGGCTGAATGCCTTCTACCATTGCGTATACATCCAGACCAGCAGCCTTTGTAATTTCAGCAGCTTCTTCAATTGTATTGATGCCGTAGCTGTTCAGTACTTCCAGAATCTGCTTTTCACGTCTCTCATAAGATTCAAACAATGCCATTAGACTATACCTCCTATGATTCCTTATTCTTTTCTCGGATCGATAAACTTAACAGCGTCAGCTACACGGCCATACTGACCCTGAGCCTTTTCAAATGCTGTGTTAGCGTCATCGCCAGCCTTGATGAAGTCCATCATCTTACCGAAGTTTACAAACTTATAGCCGATGATCTCATTATCCTCGTTAAGAGCAAGACCTGTAACGTAACCGTCTGTC
>JAZNOB010000275.1:0-18967 GCA_045580565.1 Ruminococcus sp. | reverse complement strand
CAACCGCATCACCGGTGCGGTGTTCGGTGTGACCAATGAAATGCTCACCAGTCCCGATGCCGTGGTGCACTCACTGCTGGGCAAGGCAATGCCTGCCGCGGACTATTTCACCTCCGTGCTCGGCAGTCCCGCGCTGAATATGGGCGTGTTTGTCGGCATCATTTCGGGCTTTCTCGGCGGCATCGTGTATAACAAGTATTACAATTTCCGCCGTCTTCCCGACGCGCTCTCGTTCTTCAACGGCAAGCGTTTCGTACCGCTTATGGTAATCGTATGGTCAGTAATCATTTCCCTGATCCTTGCAGTAGTATGGCCTTTGGTACAGTCCGGTATCAATGCATTCGGTATCTGGATCGCAAATTCCGCAGATACAGCGCCGGTTCTTGCACCTTTCGTATACGGCACACTTGAAAGACTTCTGCTGCCCTTTGGTCTCCACCATATGCTTACCATTCCTATGAACTATACTTCATTCGGCGGCACATATGAGATCCTTACAGGCATCAATGCAGGCTCTGAAGTATTCGGACAGGATCCGCTGTGGCTTGCATGGGTAACAGACCTTATCGGTCTCAAGGACGCAGGCGATATGGCAGGCTATGAGAATCTTCTTGCAACAGTAACACCTGCACGTTTTAAGGTAGGACAGATGATCGGTGCAACAGGTCTGCTTCTGGGCGTAGGCTTTGCAATGTACAAGAGAGTAGACAAGGACAAGAGAAAGAAGTATCGTTCAATGTTCATCTCCACTACTCTGGCAGTATTCCTTACCGGCGTAACCGAGCCGTTGGAATTCATGTTCATGTTCTGTGCGCTTCCGCTGTATATCGTATACGCTCTGCTTCAGGGCTGTGCATTTGCACTGGCAGGCATCTTTGACCTGAGACTTCACTCCTTCGGCAATATCGAATTTCTCACACGAGTTCCCATGTCCGTCAAGGCAGGTCTCACAGGAGATATAATCAACTTTGTGATTGCAGTTGTTGTATTCTTTGCAGTAGGCTACCTTATTGCATACTTTATGATAGGCAAGTTTAAGTTCGCAACACCCGGCAGACTTGGAAACTATACAGTAGATGCGGGCGATGAAGAAGGTTCTTCCGGAAATAAGTCTGCAGGCGGTGATGGCCAGCCAGAGAGAATTATTGCACTTCTCGGCGGTCGTGACAACATCGA
Source organism: Ruminococcus sp. (assembly GCA_045580565.1). Lineage (GTDB taxonomy): Bacteria > Bacillota > Clostridia > Oscillospirales > Ruminococcaceae > Ruminococcus_C. The sequence goes on along the minus strand of JAZNOB010000275.1, from coordinate 17,791 downwards.
GCTTGTTGACGCTTGTATGACAAGACTGAGAGTCACCGTCAAGAATCCTGACCTTGTAGCTGACGCTGACGCATGGAAGGCAGAGGGTGCACTTGGTCTTGTGAAAAAGGAAAAGGGCATTCAGGCTATATACGGCCCTAAGGCGGACGTATTGAAATCAGACATCAACGACATTCTTTAAGGAGAAATCTATGAAGCTGCTAACACTTAATACTCATAGTCTTGTTGAGGATAATTATGAGCAGAAGCTTCTTGACTTTACTGAAGCGGTTGCAAAGGAGCAGCCGGATATAATTGCTCTGCAGGAAGTTAATCAGACTGCGGATGCAGAGGCTGTACCGGAGAGCTTACTCTCCGGCTACACGCCGGCAAGTGAAACTGCTGTTATCAGAAGTGACAACCATATTTATCGTGCGGTGAGTATTCTTGCTGATATGGGTATATTCTACAACTGGACATGGCTTCCTATAAAGTTTGGTTACGATAAGTATGACGAAGGTCTTGCGATTATGAGCAGAAGCCCAATACTTGAAACGAGCACGCCGCTTGTAAGCACCATAAATGACTATTACAACTGGAAAACCAGAAGACTTCTGGGCGTATGTACATCGGATTCTCCTGAAGAATGGTTTTACAGCGTACACTTCGGCTGGTGGGATGACAAGGATGATCCATTTCGTAACCAATGGAAGAAAACATCTGACCATATGCTGAGACATAAGAAGGTATGGCTGCTGGGAGATTTCAACAGTCCTGCTGAGGTCAGGGACGAAGGCTATGACCTTATGCTCAATGACTGCTGGCATGACAGCTTTATGCTTGCAGAGCGTAAGGATTCCGGAATTACTGTAGGCCATGTAATAGACGGCTGGCGTGATAAGGTAACGAGCTGCAGTGGTATGAGAATAGATCAGATATGGTGCAGTGATAAGGACGAAGTAGTTGCTTCAAAGGTGCTGTTCAACCGGTTGAATTATCCTGTTGTATCTGACCATTATGGTGTAATAATTGAAACGAGGTAATATAATGAAACGAAGTGCAGGAATACTTCTTTCCGTATCAAGTCTTCCGTCTAAATACGGTATAGGATGTTTTTCGGAGGAAGCATACAGGTTTGTTGATTTTCTAAAGGAGTCCGGTCAGACCTACTGGCAGATACTTCCTCTTGGACCTACAGGCTATGGCGATTCTCCGTACCAGTCTTTTTCAGCTTTTGCAGGCAATCCGTACTTTATTGATCTTGACGAATTTGTTAAGGAAGGACTTCTCACGGATGATGAATGCAGGGCAGCTGATCCTGCAAAGGTCGAGGACATATGTTACAGCGAGGTTTACAAGACAAGATATGCTCTTTTGCGAACAGCATACGAAAACAGCAATATCAGCTGTGACAAGGCTTTTAAGGATTTCTGCAATAAGAATGAGTGGCTTTCCGATTACGCCTTGTTTATGGCGCTGAAAAATCATTTCGGCGGCACAGCATGGACTGAATGGGATGATGAGATCCGTCTGAGAAGACCGGAAGCCCTTCAGGTTTATGAGAATAAGCTTCATGAGGAAGTGAATTTCTATAAATTCATGCAGTACCATTTCTTCCGTCAGTGGGATGCACTGAAATCATATGCCAGTGCACATGACGTCAAGATAATCGGCGATATTCCGATATATGCAGCTTTTGACAGTGCTGATGTCTGGGCAAATCCAGAGCTTTTCCAGCTGGACGAGGACAATCTTCCCAAGGCTGTAGCAGGCTGTCCGCCTGACGGTTTTGCAGCTGACGGTCAGCTGTGGGGAAATCCTCTCTATGACTGGGAATATCATAAGAAAACCGGATTTGAATGGTGGATCAGAAGGCTTGCGCATTGTTTCAGACTCTACGATGTAGTAAGAATAGATCACTTCAGAGGCTTTGATGAATACTACTCAATTCCATACGGAGATGAAACAGCAGTAAACGGACACTGGGAAAAGGGACCGGGCATGGAGCTTTTCACTGCTGTAGAAAATGCACTGGGTAAAAAGGAAGTTATTGCAGAGGATCTTGGGTTTGTAACTGACACGGTAAAGCAGCTGGTACGTGATAGCGGATTCCCTAACATGAAGGTTCTTGAGTTTGCCTTTGATTCCAGAGATACTGGCAGCAGAAGCGACTATCTTCCCCATAACTATACGGAAAACTGTGTAGCCTATACCGGTACGCATGATAATCAGACTCTTGCATCATGGTTTGATACGATCTCTGATGAGGAAAGAGCTATGGCAAGAGAATATCTGTGTGATGAGTATACGCCTGATGATAAGCTGGGCAGGGCATTCATCAGCCTTATAATGAGAAGCCGTGCGAATGTATGTATCATCCCAATGCAGGACTGGCTGGGACTTGACGACAGCAGCCGCATGAATAAGCCTTCAACAGTAGGAACAAACTGGAAATGGCGTGTTAAGCCTGATGAGCTGAGTGATGAGCTTAAAGATGAGATTTTAAACATTGCAAGAGTATACGGTCGTGTATAATGCTCTTGAATTTGAGCTTAATGTATAGTATAATATAGTTAAATATTACATGAAAGGATGTATTAATATGAGAACATTTGAGTACACAATCAAGGATGAGCTGGGAATTCACGCAAGACCTGCTGGTATGCTGGCAAAGACTGCTAAATCACTTGGCAGTGAAGTCACCATCACCAAGGGCGAAAAAACTGTAGTATGCACAAAGCTTATGGCAGTAATGGGTCTTGGTGTAAAGTGCGGTGATACTGTGACATTTACAGTAAACGGCGGCGACGAAGAGGCTGCTGAGGCAGCTATGAAGGAATTTCTGAACGCTAATCTTTAAGAGACGTAAGTGGCAGGCGGTGTTGTAAAAACGCCGCCTGAGTCACAGGAGGTAATTCTATGAACATCTGGCATGACATTGATGAGGAGAGAATATATCCGACTGATTTTATTTCAGTGATCGAAATATCCAAAGGCAGCAACATGAAATATGAGCTTGATAAGAAGACAGGAATGCTGTCACTGGACAGAGTTTTGTTTACGGCAACTTATTATCCTATGAATTACGGCTTTATCCCAAGAACATACGGAGATGACAATGATCCGCTGGATGTTCTTCTGCTCTGTTCACAGCCTGTACAGCCTATGACTCTTGTGAGAAGCTATCCTATAGGAGTGATGTATATGGAGGATGGAGGTATGGGTGATGAGAAGATAATTGCTATACCTTACGGTGATCCTACATATATGGGATATACTGATATAAAAGAGCTTCCGAAGCATATATTTGATGAACTGAAGCATTTCTTTTCAGTATACAAGCAGCTTGAAAGTAAAAAGACCGATGTAAAAAGCATCGGCGGACCTATAGAAGCGGTTGCTGTTATTGAAAGAGCTATAGAAAACTACAAGAAAAAATTCTGTGTTGAGAAATAAAGAAAGGCGGTATACAGTATGATCAGATTTCAAGGTAAAGGCGTATACGGTGCAGTAGCCGTTGGTAAGCTTTCTGTTTTCAAGCGTCAGGATATTCAGGTAAAGCGTGAGAAGATTGAGGATACTGCTGCTGAAATGGCAAGAGTAGAGGCTGCAAAGGCTATAGCAACTGAACAGCTTCAGGAAATATATGAAAAGGCTCTCATAGAAGTCGGGGAGACAAACGCCCAGATTTTCGAGATCCATATGATGATGATAGAGGATGAGGACTATAATGACGCTATCGCTGAAATGATAAACGGACAGAATGTCAATGCAGAATATGCCGTTGCAGTTACAGCGGATAATTTTGCTGAGATGTTTTCGGCTATGGATGACAGCTATATGCAGGCGAGAGCAGCAGATGTGCGTGATATTTCCAACAGGATAATTGCCTGCCTGACAGGTTCCAGTGTATCTGAGGAAAATTCTGATGAAATGCTTATTATCTGTGCGGATGATCTTGCACCCAGTGAAACTGTTTCACTGGACAAAGAAAGAGTTCTTGCATTTGTCACAGCCCACGGCTCATCAAATTCACATACAGCTATTCTGGCACGAAACATGAATATTCCGGCAATAATCGGTCTTGGAGATGAGTTCCTTGAAACGATACGTGACGGAGATACAGCTGTAGTAAACGGCTTTACAGGTGAGTTTGTTCTTCATCCTGACGAGGAAACCATAGCTGCTGCTGAAAAGAAGCGTGCAGAGGAGCAGGAAAAAAGAGAGCTTCTCCAGAAGCTGAAGGGCAAGGAGAATGTTACTCTTGACGGAACTAAAATCAATATCTATGCCAATATCGGAAGTGCAGATAATATCGGTGCAGTACTTCTCAACGATGCAGGCGGTATAGGTCTGTTCCGAAGCGAGTTTATATATCTTGAAAATACGGACTATCCTACTGAGGATGAGCAGTTCCGGATATATAAAAGAGTTCTCGAGAGCATGGCAGGCAAAAGAGTCATCATCCGCACACTTGATATCGGTGCTGACAAGCAGTGCGATTATTTCGGGCTTAACAAGGAAGAAAATCCTGCTCTCGGACATCGTGCCATCCGTCTTTGTCTCGACAGACCGGAGATATTTGAAACTCAGCTCCGTGCTCTTTACAGGGCGTCTGTCTTTGGCAGACTTGGCATTATGTTCCCAATGATCACAAGCGTATGGGAGCTTCAGGATATACTTGCGCTTTGTGACAAGGTGAAATCAGATCTGCGTACAGATGGAATAGAATACTCAGAAGATACAGAGCTTGGCATCATGATCGAGACGCCTGCTGCGGCTATAATCAGCGATATGCTTGCACCAATGGTTGACTTTTTCAGCGTCGGAACCAATGATCTGACTCAGTACACACTTGCCTGTGACCGACAGAATCCGCATATTGAGCGTTTCTGTGATACTCACCACGAGGCAATCCTGAGACTTATCCAGATGTCAGCTGATAATGCTCACAAGCATGGTGTATGGATAGGCATTTGCGGAGAGCTGGCGGCTGATACTGCTCTCACAGAAAGATTCCTGCGTATGGGTATTGATGAGCTTTCTGTATCGCCGTCCTTTGTTCTGAAGGTACGTGACGCAGTCAGAAATATTGATCTTTCCGTAAAATCTGAAAATGATTGAAATTCGGCAGGGGATATGCTATAATATAACTGATGACAAAAATACTTCCGACAAGAAAGGAAATGATATCTATGAAATGTACATCAGCTGAAGCAGCGAAGATCCTCCGCAAGCTTAATGAAGACTATTCCGCTTTATGCTTCAACGAGGAGCAGAGCAAGGAATTCCTTGCTGCAACCGGTGAGGATATCGAATCTGTGCGTCCGGCGTATGATTACGAGGAAATGCAGAAAATGCTCTGCGAACTGGAAGATAAGATCCGCAGTGTAAAGCACGCTATAAATGTTTTCAATACGGTACAGACTGTTCCTGGATTTGATATGACCATTGACCAGATGCTTGTTTTCATTCCACAGCTTACCAATAGAAAGAGAAAGCTTTCCGTTATGAGGAATAAGCTTCCCAAAACAAGAGAGCATGGCTCTGCTGCCGGAAGAATGGGCATCATAGATTACCGCTACACTAACTATGATATCCAAAAGGCTGACGCTGATTACAATGAGGTTTCCGAGCTTCTTTCAAAGGCACAGACTGCCTTGGATGTTGTAAACAACACCGAGCTTCTTGAGCTGGACATCTGATGTGTTCTCCCTCGGATAGCAGATCTTTTGGCGAATGCTGGCTTCTATTGATAAAAGCTTGTTACTGTTCAGTGTTCAGGTTTTTCGTTATTCTTTTTCGTTATATGTTTTCGTTTTTGTTCAGTGTAAAAACAGATCATAATACATTTATTTTCCTGCTGTCTGAAAAAACCTTTCTGCTGCGGAGGTTGGGTTATATGCGCAAAACGGGCTGATGCGTCTGCATCAGCCCGTTTATAATAGCTATAAAAATTTACAGCAGAATAACGCCCTTTTTCTTGCATTCCTCAGCCATATCAGTAGGCCATACAGATACCTGTACCTCTCCGATATGTGCTTTTTCAAGAAGCAGCATACACAGTCTTGACTGACCGATACCGCCGCCTATTGTAAGTGGAAGTGTGTTATCTGTAATCATCTTGTGGTAAGGGTATTTGTTTCTGTCCAGTGCGTCGCATATAGTCAGCTGCTTCTGGAGAGATTCGCTGTCAACACGTATACCCATAGAAGATATCTCCAGCGGAATACCAAGAACATCATCCCAGAAAAGCAGGTCGCCGTTCAGAGACCAGTCATCATAGTCCGGCGCACGTCCGTCATGCTTTTCGCCGCTTCTGAGCTTGCCGCCGATCTGCATGATAAATACAGTCTTATGCTCCTTTGTGATAATGGACTCACGTTCTTTAGGAGTCTTATCCGGATACATATCCTCAAGCTCCTGAGATGTGATGAAGAAAGGAGTATCGCATATAGTGCCTTTCAGCTGAGGATAACGGAGGCTTACCTTACGCTTTGTATTTGCCACTGCCTTGACAATAGCCTTTACAGCGTCTTTAAGAGTTTCCTCATTGCGCTGTTCTCTGGAGATAACCTTTTCCCAGTCCCACTGATCTACAAAAATAGAATGGATGTTATCAGCGTCATCATCACGGCGGATGGCGTTCATATCAGTGTAAATGCCCTCGCCTGCATTGTATCCATAGCGGTACAGTGCCATACGCTTCCACTTTGCAAGAGACTGTACAACTTCACCGTCATTATCCATTTCCTTTATGGAGAAGTCAACCTTTCGCTCAACACCGTTCAGGTCATCGTTGATACCGCTGCCCTTCTGTACGATAAGGGGAGCAGTTACACGGTCAAGTACAAGTGCAAAGGAAAGAGCCTGCTGAAACACTTCCTTGATATATTTTATAGCGTGCTGAGTTTCACGGAGAGTCAGAGCTGATTTGTAGCCCTCCGGAATACAGAGTGATCTTGACATAGGAATCAATCCTTTCTCATAGTTTTTTGTCAGACAGCCGGTATTTATCTGATGCTGCCTACTGTTCTCGGATAGAGGATCACGTCACGGATGTTGGATACGCCTGTTACATACATGATAAGACGCTCAAAGCCCAGACCGAAGCCGCCGTGAGGAACAGAGCCGTACTTTCTGAGATCCAGATAGTCAGAGTACAGGTCAAGGTTCATGCCTCTCGCCTCCATTGCTGCAACCAGCTTATCGTAGTCAGCTTCTCTTTCGCTGCCGCCGATAATTTCGCCTACACCCGGTACAAGAAGGTCAACAGCTGCAACAGTCTTGCCATCCGGATTCTGCTTCATATAGAAGGACTTGATCTCCTTGGGATAGTTTGTAACGAATACAGCCTTCTTGAATACCTTTTCGGAGATATATCTTTCATGCTCTGTCTGGAGATCGCAGCCCCACTCTACCGGATACTGGAAGTCCTCGCCGGATTCCTTCAGAAGACGAATAGCTTCTGTATATTCGCATACACCGAAGTCATTGGAGATAAGCTCTTCAAGACGTGCAATGATACCCTTTTCAAAGTGAGCGTCAAAGAACTTCATTTCTTCCTTGCAGGTATCAAGAACCGTACGGATAACGTACTTGATCATACTTTCAGCCTCTTCAATAACCTCCGGCAGCTCAGCAAATGCGATCTCCGGTTCAACGTGCCAGAACTCTGCAAGGTGCTTGGGAGTGTTGCTGTTCTCCGCACGGAAGCTGGGACCGAAGGTGTAGATCTTACCCATAGCCATTGCAGCAACCTCTCCCTCAAGCTGACCGGATACACTCAGACCAGCCTTTCTGCCAAAGAAATCGTCTGCATAGTACTCTTCCTCGTTCTTATAATCGGTAGAATAACCGATGGTTGTTACCTGAAACATTTCGCCTGCACCTTCACAGTCGCTGCCTGTGATAAGAGGTGTGTTTACATAAACATAGTTTCTGTCCTGAAAATACTGATGGATAGCCTCAGCCATTACAGAACGTACACGGAGAACGGCGTTGAATGTGTTGGTTCTGCCACGGAGATGGGGCATTGTGCGGAGAAACTCCAGTGTATGGCGCTTCTTCTGAAGCGGATAATCCGGTGCGCATACACCGATAACGGAAATTTCCTCTGCGTTGATCTCAACTGAGCCGTGCTGATCTTCTACTACAGTACCTGTAACCTTAATGGATGTGCCTGTAGGCAGTGCCTCCTCGAATGCGATGTCTGCTGACTTGTCGATAACGATCTGGAGGTGGTTGAGGGATGTGCCGTCATTGAGGGCAATAAATGCCATTGTCTTTGAATTTCTGGATGTTCTTACCCATCCGCATACTGTTACGCTCTGACCGATATAGGATTTATCGGCAAAGATGTTTTTGATGTCGATGTGCTTCATAATTCTATTTTCCTTTCAGATTAAATATGCCAGGACAAAATAAAAATCCCGTCCTGAATAAAACATCAGGACGGGATGTAAAACCCGTGGTGCCACCTGAATTACTGCGTATACCGCAGTCACTCTGCGCTTACTACTATAAGCGTTCCGTTTAACGCACGGCTCACGTCGCACCTACTGACTGAAATCAGCGTTCAGTTTGCTGCTCAGGAGTGTTATTCGCAAAGGCTCTGCTGCACGGTTTCCACTGTCCCGTACTCACTGCGAGCGATTTCCAAGGCTACTTCTCTCCGTCAAGGCATTTAAAATTGGTATAATTGATTATATCACTTTAATTGGTGATTGTCAAGTGTTTTTTCGAAAAAATGATAGTATCTGCAATAGTTGACAAATACTGCAGCGTGTGATATAATAATAGAATACTGCGCCCACACTTCAGGACGCTAACAAAATAACATGATGAATTCAAGGAGAATGATTTAAATGAACACATTCAATTTCAAGCGTGTGCTTGCTGCACTTTCAGCAGCAGTTATGGCTGTATCCTTTACAGCTTGCGGCGGCGGTGAGGAAACTGCTGATGACGATACAAAGTTTGTTGTAGGCTTCGACGCTGAGTTTCCGCCTTATGGTTATCAGGATGAGAACGGCGAGTATGTAGGCTTTGACCTTGACCTTGCAGCAGAAGTGTGCGAGAGAAATGACTGGGAGCTTGTAAAGCAGCCTATTGACTGGAATGCCAAGGATATGGAACTTAACTCCGGTACTATCGACTGTATCTGGAACGGTTTCACTATGACAGGCAGAGAGTCTGAATACGCATGGACAGATCCTTATGTAGACAACAGTCAGGTATTCGTAGTAAAGGCTGACAGCGGCATTGCTGATTTTGCAGGTCTTGCTGACAAGGGCGTTGCTGTTCAGACAGATTCATCCGCTGAGGACGCTCTGGAAGCAGAAGAAAACGCTGACCTGAAGGCATCCTTCAAGGAGCTGGTAGTAGTAAGCGACTACAATACAGCATTCATGAATCTGGATTCCGGCGCAGTTGATGCAGTGGCAATGGATATTGGCGTTGCAAATTACCAGATCGAATCCAGAGGCGACGGCTACGTTATGCTTGATCAGATCCTTTCTGAGGAGCAGTATGCAGTAGGCTTTGCTTTGACAAACACAGAACTGCGTGATAAGGTTCAGACAACACTGAACGATATGAGAGCTGACGGCACATTCGAAAAGATCGCTGAGGAATGGGGACTGACTGATTCCATTATCAAGTAAGATACTGGAGGTCGATCACCATGTCATTTCTTGATATAGTAGCACAGCTGGGAGACAGTATGCTGAATTCCATATGGATATTCCTGCTTACTATTCTGTTTTCCATTCCGCTGGGACTTATTATCTGTATAGCACGAATGTACGCATGGAAGCCCATACAGTGGATAATGAAGCTGTACATATCCGTAGTAAGAGGTACGCCTCTTATGCTTCAGCTGCTTGTAATATACTTCGGACCTTATTTTGTGTTCGGTATGCGTCTTACCACTGAGTACAGATTCTGGGCAGTAATACTTGCATTTTCTCTTAACTATGCTGCATATTTTGCTGAGATTTTCCGCAGCGGCATACAGTCTATACCTGTGGGTCAGCACGAAGCTTCATACATTCTGGGTTACGGAAGACTTCAGAAGTTCATCCGTATAATTACTCCGCAGATGTTCAAGCGTGTACTGCCTGCTGTTACAAATGAGTGTATTACACTTGTAAAGGATACGTCCCTTGCGTTTGCAATTTCATATATAGAGCTGTTTACTGAGGCTTCAATGATCGCAGCTTCAGAAACCTCAATGATGCCCTATCTGGTTGCGGCTATTTTCTACTACGTGCTGAATCTCATTGTGGCAGGTGTTATGTCACAGCTTGAGAAGCGCATGAATTATTATAAGATATAGGAGGTGCCTTATGAATTATCTGGAGGTCAGCCATCTGAAAAAGAATTTTGACAAAACAGATGTGCTTCATGATATTTCCTTTTCCGTAAGAGAAGGCGAGGTTGTCTCCATTATCGGACCATCCGGCTCAGGCAAGTCCACACTTCTCCGGTGCTGTACCTTTCTGGAAACAGTATCTGGCGGCGGGATCAGCTATATGGGAAAAACAGCTGTAAAGACCGGCGATAACGGCAAACCTGTATATGCGCCTAAAAATGAATTCAAGGAGATACAGCAGTATTTCGGGCTTGTGTTCCAGAACTTCAATCTTTTTCCGCATTATACGGTGCTGAAGAATATTACTGAACCGCAGAGGCTTATTCTGAAGAAAAGCAGGGAAGAGGCTGAAAAAACAGCAAAAGCACTTCTTGAAAAAGTGGGTCTGTCTGACAAGGCAAGCTCTTATCCATGCGAGCTGTCCGGCGGTCAGCAGCAGCGAGTTGCTATAGTACGTGCTCTTGCAATGGCTCCCAAGATCCTCTTTTTCGATGAGCCTACTTCGGCACTTGATCCGGAGCTTACCGGCGAGATTCTTGAGGTTATCAGGCTTCTTGCTGAGGATAAGATGACTATGGTTATCGTAACTCACGAAATGAGCTTTGCAAAGGCTATTTCCGACAGAGTTATTTTCATGGCAGACGGCTACATAGTCGAAGAAGGAACACCTGAGCAGGTATTCGATAATCCTCAGATGGAGCGCACACAGCAGTTTTTGGCGCACTATAACTAAAATATAAAGGGGACTGTATGAGCAGTCCCTTTTGCTTTATGGAGGTAAATATGATTCGTGATATAGTGAAAGATCCACTGCTTCTCAGCCGTAAATCTGAAGCTGCAACAATGGATGATACAGCAGTTGCACAGGATCTGCTTGAAACATTAAAGGCAAATGCTGCCGCTTGCGTGGGAATGGCAGCAAATATGATCGGTGTATGCAAGACCATAATGGCTGTGCAGCTTGGAAGTAAATACGAGGTACTGATAAATCCAGTTGTTATTTCTGTGTCTGGCAAGAAATATACAACAGAGGAAGGCTGCCTTTCTCTTACCGGAGTGCGCAGTACTGAGCGTTATCCTGTGATAACCGTCCAGTATCTGGATATAAATTTCAAGATCAAGAAGCGGACTTTCCGGAATTTTGAAGCCCAGATCGTACAGCATGAGATGGATCACTTTGAGGGAAGAATTATTTAATCAGCCTTAATAAATTCTTCTTGACAAATGAGTGTTATCATGTATAATTAAGTTAACCCCAAAACTATCCGAGGTGAATTAACATGAAGAAACAGATATATAACCCTATATTCCCATTAGACGTATGTATTCCCGACGGCGAGCCGCACGTGTTTGGTGATCGTGTCTATCTCTACGGCTCTCACGATAAAGAGGGCGGCGAGACCTTCTGTATGCTTGATTACGTGGTTTACTCCGCACCTGTAGACGACCTGACCGACTGGCGCTGCGAGGGTACTATCTACCGTGCTGAGCAGGATCCTGATTATCCAAACAGAAAGTATATGTATGCGCCTGACGTTGTACGTGGCAACGATGGCAGATACTATCTCTATTACTGTATGTCCGGCGCATACGGCAAGGGCGGATATTTCGGTCCGATAAGCGTAGCAGTATGTGATACTCCTGCCGGCAAGTATGAGTTCCATGGCTTTGTCCGCTATAAAGACGGACGCATCATGAATAAGTTCGTCTGCTTTGATCCAGGCGTTATCAATGACGATGGTACCATCCGTATCTACTATGGTACACAGTATGACATGGAGCAGCGTGATAATTGGCAGGAAGATGAAAGTATAATCGCAGCAGAAATGGAAATGTTCGGCAAATCACGTGAGGAGATCCTTACTACAGAGGGCAGTGTAATGGGTCCTTGTATGGTTGTGGTTGAGGATGATATGCTGACTGTAAAGGAAGAACCTGTGCATATTATTCCTTATGACACAAGAGGCACAAGCTTTGAGGAGCATCCGTTCTTCGAGGCAAGCTCCATGAGAAAGATAGGGGATACTTATTATTTTGTGTATTCTTCTATGCAGAACCATGAGCTTTGCTATGCTACAAGCAAATATCCCGACCGGGACTTTGTTTTCGGCGGAAGTATCGTTTCCAATGGTGATGTAGGTATAAACGGACGTGAGGAGAAAGACCGTCTTAACATGACCGGTACGACTCACGGCAGTATTGAAAACATAAACGGTCAGTGGTATGTGTTCTATCATCGTCTTACACATAAGTCCGATTACAGCAGACAGGCGTGTGCGGAGAAGATAACTATAAAGCCTGACGGCAGTATTGATCAGGTTGAAATCACATCCTGCGGACTGAATGGCGGTGCTCTTATAGCACAGGGCAGCTATCCGGCTGGAATTGCCTGCAATATCACAAACGGCAATATGCCTCATGGATGCAATTCGATCTATACTGACAGCTTCCCGAATGTGACCAACAGCGGAGAGGACAGGTATATCGGTGAAATTGCCGATGGAACGCTTCTGGGATATAAGTATTTTTCATTCGAAAATGCCAAGAATCTTTCTGTGCTTGTAAGAGGCAGCGGTATCGGAACTCTTACAGCTTATTGTGATATGGGAAATACAAAAATAGCTGAATTCGTCATTTCTCCTTATGAAAGCTGGACGAGTATCACAGCTCCCCTCAATATCTCTGACGGAATATACCCCTTGTATTTTATTTATAAGGGTGCAGGTATGATCGACCTGAAGACGATAACTTTTAATGAATAAAACATCAGCGGCACTTCAGAATTCTTTTTGGAGTGCCGCTTTTGATTGAAAAAGTATTGACTAAACGCTGTTAATATGCTATAATTGAATTGACATTTGTTACAACAAACTGTCTATTTGTATAGTGGGATCATGGTAGGTGACTTGATAATGATTGGAAAATATAAGGTTTTGGCGATTTGTGCCGGCGAAGTGCAGAATGAAGAGGTTCAGAATTACATTCTGACTATGTATCAGTATTTTTCTCAGAATAACTGGAAGGTAGTGATCTATGGCAGTTTTAGCAGATTAAGCGGAGAAGTAGATTCCAATAACAGGGATACGAGCGTGTATAAGCTGATAAATTTCGAATCTGTTGATGCGGTTATGATATTCGGACAAACTATACATAATCAGTCCGTGCAAAGAGATATAATAACATCCTCAGAAAAGTATGATGTTCCTGTAATAGTGATCGACGGCGATGAGATTCATGATGGCTGCCTGAATATCGGATTTGACGGTACAAAGGCGTTCAGACAGCTTGTAGAACACCTTATCAATGTTCATGGGTTCAGCAGGATCAATTGTATTGCAGGTTATAAGGACAATCCGTTTTCCGAAGAGCGGCTTGAGGTTTTCAGGAATACACTTTCGGATAACAATATTCCTTTTAATTCGCAGAAGCAGCTGGGTTATGGCAACTTTTATTCTGTTCCTACACGAAATGTTCTTGGGCGTTTCATAAAGGACAGAAATGATCTGCCTGAAGCTATTGTATGCCTTAACGATTCAATGGCAATTACTGCCTGTGAGTTTTTAAACGAACACGGTATAAAGGTTCCTCAGGATATCACTGTTACCGGTTTCGACGGAAGTGACCATGAGAAGTTCAGCTTTCCAAGACTGACGACCTGCCGATGCGATACTGAAGGCTTTGCTGGTTTCGTTTATGAAAAGCTTATGGACTTTGAAGCTGGCAAACATGATTCGAATGTGTACAGCTTTCCATATACATTTGATGTTTCGGAGTCGTGCGGGTGCTATTCATCTGCTGGTGCAAATGTTCTCAAATCAATAAATACTATATATGCGAGAATGGCAGACAGTGTGCGGTATGATGAGCTTATGAATCAGATGCTTCAGAAGCTTACCGGAGAAATGGATATTGACCGTATAAAATCCATTCTGAAGCAATACATACAATTTGACGCCTACCTCTGCATGAATACTGATTTCTGCAGCGATGCTAATACGATAGATTCCGATGACGACCACCTTTTTACAGAGGATATGAACAGTTATCGCTTCTTCTTCGGTGAGGAGGGCGTGTCTGAATGTACTTTTGAAAGAAAAAATATAATTCCATATGCTGATGAACTTATAGAAAAGAATGAGCCTCTTATGATTCTGACTATCAACAGCCAGCAGAAGGTGTATGGTTATATGGCGGCATTTGCAGGGGATTTCAGATATTCTGTCGGCAGGATGCAGAGGTTCATCATGAATCTTTACAGCTGCGTCAGTATGTATGAGCAGCAGCATTACCTGTACGCTTCAAATAAGAGACTACAGCACATACAGAATGAGATCATACACAGCTTTGCAGATCTTGTAGAATCGAGAGATGACGCTACTGGTCAGCACATCAAACGCACCGGCGAATATGTACGTGTACTTGTACATCATCTGTCTAAACGACCTGAATACGAAGATGAGCTTACACCTGAGCTTCAGCAGCGTATATATGCGGCAGCACCGTTGCATGATATCGGTAAGATAAAAATATCTGACATAATACTCAATAAGCCCGGACGTCTGACGGACGAGGAGTTTGAAATTATCAAGACGCATACACTGGAGGGAAGCGAAATTATTGCCCGAACCCTTACCAACATTGAGAATGAGGATTACCTGAAGGTGGCTAATGAAATGGCGCTGTACCACCATGAAAAATGGGATGGTTCAGGATATCTTTACCATTTATCCGGTGAGCAAATACCTCTGTGCGCAAGAATTATGGCGGTAGTAGATGTATTTGACGCTTTGACAAGTAAGCGTGTGTATAAAGAAGCTTTTTCTTTCGAAAAAGCTGTCGGCATTCTGCTTGAATCGAGAGGGACTCATTTCGATCCTACTATCATTGATGTTTTCATGTCGATAAAAGATGAGATATATGCAATTTTCACCGGAAATGCCGATGTATAAATTAGCTTATATGATATTCCTTATCAAAGCTTGACATTTTCCTTCATATGTGATATAAATTATGATGTTGTCTAAATCTATATCTTTTATGCAAGCTAATATTTCTTGCTGATGAGGGAGTTTTATATGGGATCTATTGCTCAGAATCTCGATTTTAGTCTCAACGCCACTGTTCCAGTGTTTCTTATGATGATAGCAGGTATGTTATTTCGCAAGCTTGGTCTGCTTGATGATCATACTGTAAAGAGAATAAATCAGTTTGCTTTCAGGATACTGCTGCCAGCTTTGCTATTCAAGGATCTTTCGGCTGCTGATTTTAGAAAAGTATGGGATGGACGCTTTGTCGCATTCTGTTGTATAATAACATTACTATGTATAGGCATTGCGTTTCTTTTCTCTCTTCTCAGGAAAGATCCTTCTGAACGTGGAGAGATAATACAGGCGTCCTATAGAAGCAGTGCTGCAATTCTTGGGATCGCTTTTGTAAACAATATCTACGGCGAAGCTACAATGGCGGCTCTTATGATAGTAGGGACAGTGCCAATATACAATATTATAGCTGTAAGTGTTCTTTCAGTTACTTCTCCAGATAACAGGTCTGAGAAGAATGTGAAAGACCTGCTCCTCAGAACTATGAAAGATGTCGTTACAAACCCTATTATAATCGGAATAGCTGTAGGTTTTATCTGGTCTTTTATCGGGATACCACAGCCTGTAATTCTTTCGAAATCTGTAGCATATCTTGCAAATATGGCAACTCCTTTGTCTCTGATAGCTCTTGGCGCATCCTTCAGGTTGCAGGATGTCCGTGGTAATGCTGGGTTATCATTTGGTATTGCAGGGATAAAACTGCTATTGTTCTGTCTGTTATTTCTGCCATTGGCAGTCCATATGGGTTTCAGAGGAGAAAAACTTATTGCAATTCTTGTGATGCTCGGAAGCGCAACGACCGGAAGCTGTTTTGTTATGGCTCGCAATTTTGGTCATAAGGGTACGATAACTGCCTGTTCTGTTATGCTCACAACGCTTCTGAGTGCCTTTACGCTGACGATGTGGCTTTTTGTGCTTAAATGTATGGGACATATATAAGGCGATGCAACTCAAATATATTTCACGTAATTACGTGATTTTTCGACTATATCAATTTCTTGGCAGGAAGATTTTCACACTAAACACAATGATTGAAAATGCAATAAAAACTGCACAATTTGTCATTGACGATTTAGGAATTTTAGTGTATACTGTATACAGGATGGTTTAAGTAAGTAATCGTTCAACACTCAAATACCTCAGGATGCGCAACAATCCTGAGGTTTTCCCCTTTTATGGGGTAAAATATCACCTGCGAGCATGAAATGCAATAAATATGATTCAACCTGCAATTGAATTTTTGGTAACTATTTGATATACTTATAATGTAGTTAAAGGCGAATGATGAGTTCTGCCTAAAAAAGAGATATATATATATGGTATAGTAAATATACCGCAATTTTGGAGGATTTGTATTATGCTTAAAATGATGAAAAAGACACTTGCCTGTCTGATGGCTATGGCTATTGGTGCTGCAGGTGCAGAAGGGCTGAGCAATATCAGTAAGGCTGATATTACTGCTGAAGCTGCTGACACAGGTTCACGAATTCTCGTTGATATCAACAAGAATGACGGCAGAAAGGCATCCTATGCGAGAAATGCTAAGAACTGGCTTGTTGATGACAGTGCTACCTATACTGTCAACGGAGTGACATTCAAGCTCAGTGCAAGCGGCGGTGATCTCCGAATGGAGAATAATAAAAAGCTTCAAAAACAGAGCCAGATATATCCTTATCTTACAATGGATGGCGCTACAGTTGACACCACCAGTGGCGGAAAGCTTACTTTGACTATATCCGGACTTCCTTCCGGCAGCCACTCAATAAAGACCTATCATAGCAACACAAACTCCAATGGAAGTACTGGCAATCTGACTCTCAAGGTCAACGGTTCCACAGCAATGTCTGGTATTAAGTGCCCGAATACTGTAACTAATTCAGAAGATGCAGGTATAGGTTACGCCACCTTCAGCGGCACATCCGCTACTATCGAAATTTCAGCTGCAAGCGGAAATGCTTGGCTTAATGCTTTTGAAATTGACGGGGGTGACCCGATCAAGGGTGTAAACCATATTTCTCCTGCTGATCAGGAATCACACCACGATTCTTCAAAGGGTCTTTCATGGACGGCAGGCAACGGTGCCAAGAGCCATGATGTCTACATCGGTACAAGCTATAACAGTGTATTCAATGCTACTACAGGTTCTTCTGAATACAAGGGACATCAGACAGGCACCTCCTTTGCGCTGGATGAAACATATCAGTCCTATATTACATATTACTGGAGAGTCGATACAATCGACAGCAGCGGCAATGTTATCAAGGGCTCTGTAAATTCCTTTAATGTATCAAGACTTGCTTTCCCGTCAGCTGAGGGCTACGGACGCTTTGCACGTGGC
>JAZNOB010000274.1:0-1515 GCA_045580565.1 Ruminococcus sp. | reverse complement strand
TAGTAAGGGGAGCTGTCAGCGCAGCTGACTGAGGGGATTGTAAAAAGCGCAGTAACGCTGAAATTTCAGCCTACTTTTCTACCCGCAATCCCCGACCTCTCGCCTTCGGCGTGCCCTCTCCCCTTACTAATGGGAGGCTTTCGTGGTGTGCCTTCGGCATATATAAACTACAATTTATATTCACCCCCATTATACCATACGATCACCGCTTTTGCAATCGGCGGAGTATATTTTTTCCACAAATCGAAAAATTTTAAAAAAGGGTATTCACAAGGATGAAAAAATGTGATATAATGAAAACAGCTATCGGACGTATCACGTCTGACAAATTTACATATAATAAGAGGTGCCATTAAAATGGAAATCAAAAAGACTCTCACTACAACTCCCAAGGCAAAGCCCACTGACGAAAGCAAGCTGGGCTTCGGTCATGTATTTACAGATCATATGCTCGTAATGCCCTATGATACAGGCAAGGGCTGGCATGATCCGGAGATCGTTCCCTACGGCAATATCTCCCTCAGTCCTGCGGCTATGTGCCTCCACTACGGTCAGACCGTTTTCGAAGGCATGAAGGCTTACCGTACTGCTGATAACAAGATCCAGCTGTTCCGTCCTGAGGAAAACTTCAAGAGACTCAATCAGTCCAACGAGCGTCTGGTTATTCCGGAGCTGCCTGTTGACCTTGCTATGCAGTGTCTCCGTGAACTGCTGGAAGTGGATAAGGACTGGGTTCCCACACTTGACGGTACTTCCCTCTATATCCGCCCCTTTATCGTAGCTGTTGACCCGTTCTTAGGCGTTCGTCCCGGCGACCAGTACCTGTTCATTATCGTACTGAGTCCCTCCGGCGCTTACTATGCTTCCGGTCTCAATCCTGTTAGCATCTACGTTGAGGATAAGTATGTCCGTGCCGTAAGAGGCGGTATGGGCTTCGCTAAGACAGGCGGCAACTATGCGGCTTCCCTCCACAGTCAGGACGACGCTCACAAGCTCAATTATTCTCAGGTTCTCTGGCTGGACGGCGTTGAGCAGAAGTACATTGAAGAAGTTGGCGCAATGAACATCTTCTTTGTTATCGACGGCGAGGTTGTTACTCCTACTCTGGAGGCTGGCTCTATTCTGGGTGGTATCACAAGAAAGTCTACTGTTGAACTGTGCAAGAGCTGGGGCATGAAGGTTTCTGAGCGCAGAATATCCATTCAGGAAGTTGCTGACGCTTATGACGCTGGCAAGCTTCAGGAGGTATTCGGCACTGGTACAGCTGCTGTTATATCTCCGGTAGGTCATCTCAAGTGGGGCGACAAGGTTATGGAAATCAACAACAACGAAGTCGGAGGCCAAGCGGTCTTAGGAAGACAATTTCATCACACAACTCCTTGGCTCACAGAACGACATGGCTACGATCCGACTTTGGCAAGCTTCAGGAGGTATTCGGCACTGGTACAGCTGCTGTTATATCTCCGGTAGGTCATCTCAAGTGGGGCGACAAGGTTATGGAAATCAACAACAACG
>JAZNOB010000273.1:0-3533 GCA_045580565.1 Ruminococcus sp. | reverse complement strand
CTGACGAGACCGCACATTCCTTCCTGTCAGGCGGCGTGGATTCTTCCTACGTTCTTGCTATGTCTGATGTTAAGATGACAAACTCCTGCGGATATGATGACGAACGCTTTGACGAATCCGTTCTTGCAAAGAAGACTGCGGATATCCTCGGCGTAGGCAATACAAGATGCCTTGTTACACCTGAGGATTACTTTGAAGCTGTGCCCTATGTAATGTACAATATGGAGCAGCCTCTGGGCGACGCTTCTGCTGTAGCATTTGCTATCGGCTGCCGTGAAACCGCAAAGCAGACTAAACTTTGCTATTCCGGCGAAGGCTCTGACGAATTTTTCGGCGGCTACAATATGTACCGCAACGCTGAACGCTACGGCGAGAACCTCAAGACCTTCTATGTGAGCAATACCTATATCATGAAGGAGGAGGAGAAGCAGCGCATTCTGAAGTATTATAATCCCGATGTTCTCCCTATTGATCTTGCAAAGGATATTTACGCTGAGAATGAGTGTCTTGATCCGCTGAGCAAGATGTCGGACGTTGATATTCAGATATGGCTGGAGGGTGACATCTACCTGAATGTTGACAAGATGAGCGAGGCGGCAGGAATTGAGATACGTATGCCTCTTACTGACAGACGTGTATTTGACATTGCGTCACGTATGCCCTCTGAGTACAAGATAAACGAGGAGACCAACAAGGTTGCGCTTCGTACAGCAGCTGCAAGAGTACTTCCTGAGGAGATCGCATTCCGCAAGAAACTTGGCTTTATCGTTCCTATCCGTATGTGGCTTGCTGACGAGCGTTACAATCAGGATGTACAGCGTCTCATGAAGAGCGACATTGCAGAGAAGTTTTTCAACCTTGACGCTATCGGTGCTATCTGGGATGAGTATATCGGCGGAAACTCTGATAACTGGCGTAAGATATGGACTATCTATACTTTCCTTGTTTGGTATGAGGAGTATTTTGTGAAGAGATAAATAAAAGAAAGGGACTGCTCCGGCAGTCCCTTTTTCAATATCAGAATATATCCTTTTTGCTCTTGATGTGACGTCTTATCAGTACGAATATGACAGTCGCCATACACAGCACCAGGAACACCGGCATAAGCCATTTGTTCACAGCCTCGTCCTCAGCGGACTTCATTTCAGTCCACAGATCCTGCATAAGTTTATTGGCTTCGTCGGAAAGGTTTACGAAAACCGTAGTCCTTTCAGCAATAAGCTCCTCGTCAGGATAGGAAACAGGGTCGTTCTGAACTTCCTCGTCAAGCATATCAAACGCCTCCTGATGAGGTGTGGAGTAGCAGATATAGTCGATATTCGCATAGGCAATATCCGGCTCGCACATGAAGTTGATATACATTTCCGCAGCTTCCTTCTGCTTTGCGCCGACAGGAATGCACATAGCGTCAACGAAAAGATTCGTTCCGCTTGCGGGCACAACGAAGTTCAGGGAGTCGTTGTCCTCCATGATGGTCAGAGCGTCGCCGGCGTAGTAGGGAGCGATAAGTGCGTCTCCGGCAGCCATCTTGTCGAATATCTCGTCCATTACATAACCCTGAACTATACGCTTCTGCTCCTTGAGCTTATCAGCCGCAGCTGTAAGCTCCTCAGGATTCTCGGTATTCAGGGAATATCCCAGCATGATCTCCGCAATAGCAAAGGCGTCACGGGGATTGTCGAACATGAGTATCTGGTCGGCGTATGTCTCATCCCAGAGGATATCCCAGTCAATGTCCTCCTCGTCCATGTCGATCATTGTCTCGTCATAGATGATGCCTACTGTACCCCATGTATAGGGTACAGAGTAAGCGTTTTCCGGATCATATGCCATATTCCGGAAATTGTCCATGATATAGCTGAAATTTGGGATGTTATCGAAATTCAGCTCCTGAACCATATCCTCCTTTATCATCTTGCTTATCATATAGTCAGAGGGGATGATGATATCATAGGTCGCACCGCCGCCCTTGAGCTTAGCGTAAAGCTCCTCGTTGGTGGCGTAGTTGGTGTAGTTCACCTTGATTCCGGTAAGCTCCTCAAACTCAGAGTTTACATCAAGAGTGCCCTCATCAGCACCGGTGGAGATATATTCGCCCCAGTTGTATACATTTATGGAGATACCCTCGCCCTTGAATTTCGTGTAGTATTCAGGGTCTGATACAGTAAGAGTCTGGGCGCAGACCTCTTCCTCGGCTTCCTCCTGAGCAGTCTCAGCAGATGAACAGCCCACAAGTCCTGCAAAGGCGGCTGTCAGCATAAAAAGTGAAAATATACGTCTCTTCATACTTATGCCCTCCCATACAGACCACGCTTTTTAGCCTGCTTGTTTTCGATGATATTCTTCACAATGAGCACCACTACAACAGCGATGAATATAAGAGTAGACAGAGCATTGATTTCCGGTGAGATTTTTCTTCTTGTCATTGAATAGATGGTGATAGGAAGTGTCTGTGAGGTAGAGCCAGTGGTGAAGTAGCTGATTACAAAGTCGTCCAGAGAATAGGTGAACGCCATCAGGAAGCCGCTGATAACGCCGGGCATTATCTCCGGAAGGATGACCTTTCTGAAAGCCTGAAGAGGGCTGCACCCCAGATCCTGCGCCGCTTCAAAGAGGTTCGGGTCCATCTGCTTGAATTTGGGCATGATGTTCAGGATGACATAGGGAACGTCAAAGGTTATATGAGCGATAAGCAGAGTAACAAAGCCGAATTCCACATTCATTCTTGCAGCGAAGAACACGAAAAGCAGCATCAGGGATACACCGGTTACGATTTCCGGATTGATGATAGGCATATTGGTCACGTTCATTACCAGAGCCTTGGGAACTTTTCTCATGCTGTTGATTCCGATAGCCGCAAATGTTCCGAGAATAGTGGAAACGATGCTTGCGAGAATGGCTATAATAATAGTGTTTATCAGGGATGAAATGATGATATCATTATTGAATAGACGTGCATACCAGTCAAGAGTGAAGCCGCTGAATACAGAACGGCTCTTTGTCTCGTTGAATGAGAACACGATCAGTACGAAGATCGGCACATACAGGAACATCAGAATAAGTCCCACATAAGCCTTGCTGAGTTTTTTCATGTATGCACCTCCTTAAATAAGCACCTGATCATCAGGGCTGAACTGATTCATGACGGTCATGATAACGAGAATTATCGCCATGAGCACAAGAGAAATAGCCGCACCAAGATGCGGGTTATATGAGTTTCCGAGGAATTGCATCTCGATGAGGTCACCGATAAGCAGATTTGAGCCGCCGCCCAGCATTCTGGAAATGATGAATGTGGAAATAGCCGGAACGAATACCATTGTAATGCCTGATACGATGCCCGGCAGGCTCAGCGGTACTATGACCTTGAACAGTACCTTGCTTCCGCTGCATCCAAGGTCGTTTGCTGCTTCAATAACGCTCTTGTCAATTTTCTCCATTACAGAATAGAGAGGCAGTATCATAAAGGGCAGGTAGTTATAAACCATACCCAGCACAACTGCGCCGGAGGTATTGATGAGCTTCAGCGGACC
>JAZNOB010000272.1:0-14283 GCA_045580565.1 Ruminococcus sp. | reverse complement strand
ATCTTTGGATGCCGGCGACTATCTGGCCTATGGGTGCGGCATGGCTGTGTCTGCATATCTATGAGCACTATCTTTTCACAGAGGATAAGGATTTCCTTGATGAAAAGTATGATACCATGAAGGAAGCAGCACTTTTCTTCCTTGACTATCTCATGGAAAATGAACAGGGTCAGCTTGTGACAGGCCCCTCCGTTTCACCGGAAAATACCTACCGCACCGAAAGCGGTACTGAGGGAAGTCTTTGCATAGGTCCGACTATGGATACTGAGATCATAACCGTGCTTTTCAATAATATAATCGAAAGTACAGAGATATTGGGCAGAGACAAGGAGTTCGCAGATAAGCTCCGTGAGACTCTCACAAAGCTTCCGCCGCTTAAAGTGGGCAAGTATGGTCAGATCCAGGAATGGGCTGTTGACTATGACGAGGTGGAGGTAGGTCACAGACATATCTCGCATCTGTTTGCGCTCCACCCTGCAAACCTCATTTCACCGGCAAAGACTCCTGCTCTTGCAAAGGCAGCCCGTGCAACACTGGTGCGCCGTCTTATTCACGGCGGCGGTCATACCGGCTGGAGCAGAGCGTGGATAATGAATATGTGGGCAAGACTCTGCGACAAGGATATGGCTTATGAAAATATGCGTCAGCTTCTTGCGCATTCTACCAATCCCAATATGCTTGACTCCCATCCGCCTTTCCAGATCGACGGAAACTTCGGCGGCACAGCGGCTGTTGCAGAATGCCTGCTCCAGAGCCATAACGGCGAGCTGCATCTGCTTCCGGCACTTCCTGAACCGTGGAAAAACGGCAGTGTAACAGGCCTGTGCGCACGAGGCGGCTTTGAGGTAAGCATTGAATGGCAGAACGGCAGACTTATCGGTGCGGAGATACTGTCGAAGAACGGCAATCCCTGTACTATCCGATGCAGCGAGCCGGTAAGCGTAAGCTGCGACGGAGGTTCTGCGCAGGCAAAAACAGACGGCAGCGTTATAACATTTCCTACAGAGGCAGGCTGCGTCTACAGCTTAAAGGTATGATCGGGAGCCTGCGTATGAAACTGAGGAAAACAGCAGCAGTCCTTACAGCTGCGGCAATGCTCGGAGCTTTAAGCGGCTGCTCAGAGATAAAGCATACAACACCGTACCTTGAACAACAGGCGGCAGATTTTGCAGTGACCGCCACATCAGAGCCGGAGGTTACGACTACAACTGAAGCGACAACGACTGTTCTGACCGGTCCTTCCTTTACATCTCTTTCACTGGAAATTCCGGCTGTGTATGTTCAGGATACGGAGCTTGTATATCAGGCGGAGGACTATGAGCTTCCTATGGCATTCAAGGAAACAAACACTAAGACTGACTACACCGGAAGCGGCTATGTAAGCGGTCTGACGGGTGAGCTTAAGAACACATTTGTGTTCGGAGTAGAGGTGCCGTCCTCTCAGCATTACGATATATCGTTGGTGCTGTGCACTGACAGCGGCGCAGAATGCACCATGCTCCTCAATGACGAGGAGCTTATGGATATTGCAGCTGAGGCAAATGAGCACTTTGTAAGTGTGACCATTCCCGGCGTATATATGGAGTCCGGCGCACACAGCATTTCCGTATCCCAGAAGGACGGAGAGATGTACCTTGACTGTCTTGTACTGAGAAATAACACCTCTCTTATTCCCGACAAGGAAATAGAGCCTGCGCTTTGCAGTAAGAACGTCTCAGATGAAACTGAGATGCTAATGAGCTTTATGTGTGAAAGCTACGGCAAGGGCATAATTTCCGGTCAGCACGTTTCCGGAGCTGATGGCGGGGAGATACGCCGTATAGTAGAGACTACGGGCAAGTATCCGGCAGTACGCTTTGCGGATATGTATGATTACAGTTCCAACGGCGGCGACGGCGAGGTTTCATCTGTTACGGAAAACTGCATAAGCTGGTCGGAGCAGGGCGGAATTACAGGTCTTATGTGGCATTGGTATGCGCCCATTGGTGAGCCTGGAACGCTTGAAATGAGCGAGGACTTCAGTCTTGCCGAGGCAGTGACGGATGCAGATATTGCAGCGGCTTCACCTGAGGAGCTTGCTGTCATGCAGAAGGCAGGCGCAGTTTCAGAGGAGTGCATGGCGCTTATACAGGATATTGACACAGTTTCAGAGGAACTGAAAATGCTTTGTGAAAAGGCGGTACCTGTGCTCTGGCGGCCTCTCCATCAGGCTGGCAGCGGACTTTACTGGTGGGAAAGCGAGGGCGCTGAGTGTTATCTCTGGCTGTGGGAGCTGATGTTCGTCCGCATGACAGAATATCATGGCCTTGATAATCTTATATGGGTATGGAGCGGTGTAGATCCGGAGTATCTTCCGGAAGCGTCACGGTTTGACATTGCATCCGCTGATATATACCTGCCTGAGGGTGAAACAGCCGGCAGCAGCTACGAGGAATTTTATGCTCTTCAGGAAATAGCGCCGGACAAGCTTATAGCAATGAGCGAATGCAGTTCACTTCCGGATGCAGCGGCGTCATTCCGTGACGGAAGCGTATGGAGCTTTTTCGGACTCTGGTACGAGCCTTATCTCACAAGCGAGGACAACGGCTTCGTTACATCTGAGCAGCTTATAAATACATACAATACTGCCGAGGTGCTTACAAGAGAGGATTATATCTCCTACTGCAAGCAGTATAAGAACGGCACACGTCCGGCGGTTACTACGACTGTAACGGAGCAGTAGAAAGGTGATAGGATGAATAAGGAAAACAATCCGGAACAGGAAGAGCAGCGAGCACAGCTTGAAGCTATCATTGATGAAAACAACAAGGAAGAGGGCAGTAATAGGCTGTCCCTGCCCATGTGCGTATGCCTTGGTGCGGCACTGGGACTTCTTATCGGAGATAATCTTGCTATAGGCATATGTACAGGTCTGCTGCTTGGCTGCGGTGTGTATGCGGTTATGGCGTTTATTCAGATAAGGAAGAATAAGGCGAGGACTGAGGCTGAGCAGGGATGTGAAGAAAAAACAGAGGAAGACGAAGCTTTATGAGATACGACCATGTAATAAATCGGAGTCGTGAGCTGTTTATGGCAGTGTGCGATGATCTGGGTGCATATTTTTCGGAGCAAGGTTTCCGTTATGCATGTTCTTCACCGAAGCTGACGAAAAAGATAGGTTCTGTTCAGCTGCAGATGGGCTTCTGGAGTTCTCACAGTAATACTGCCGGACACTGGGTGCATTTTGAAATCTCGCCGTATATTTATGTAAAAGATAAAGCACTTGCATTTCCTGACCGCAGAAATATGGATATAATTTCATATGCAGCTTTAAAAGAGAATGAAAAAGCCGATCTGATAACCTTTCAGCACAGGCGGAATCTTTGTTTGATGGATGACGATGAATTTGAACTGCTGAAAGCATCCATTCAGGAAAAAATCATAGAGCCTGCGGATCGTCTGGCAAAGTCTGATCTGCTCTTGCGCCGGGCGGATACGTTTCGCTCAGGTGCAGACAGTTTTTCCGGCAAAGATATGCAGTATGGCTTGCGGCTTGAAAGTAAGCGGAGTGCAGACGGCATACTGAGTACGATGCTGGATCCGGTGTATCTGGATTTATAAAGAGCGAGGAGAACCGATATGGTATTATCCGAAATGAACCATGAACAGAGAAAATTTCTGGAATGCATGGGGTGTTTGCAGGAGAGGTGCGTGCAGTCAGCTTTATGCTGCCGTGATAAACAGGATACTGAAAGTCTGCTGTATGATGCAACAGGTCGATTGATTGCAGATATCATGGCTGTGCTTGACGGCTATGATGATGCAGTTGGGCAGTTGAGTGTCCGTTTGAAGGAAGAACCTTTCATAGAACTGCATGATGCGGTTGTTGATTTTATAAAGTTTGAGAAGGAGAAATAGCATGACATTATCGGACGAAATGGCAAGCAGTAACAAGCTCCAGCTCACCGACGAAATGATAGATAGTGCCCTCCATTCCGAAAACATGGAGGGCTGCGTTGTTCTGATACTGTTTGCAATTGCGGCAGTCGGCATATTTCTGACAGGGATCATCTATATGACCGTTCAGAAAAGGAAGAAAAAGCTGAGGTTCACAGCTGCTGAGCTTATCTGTACGGGAGCTGCGCTTCTTGTCATATTTGGTTTTATAGCTGCCATGCTATACAGCAACCGTCAGAATGCAGCCCACGACGAAGGGTGGCAGATAACCACTGATACAGTAAGCGACTTGTACAGCGAGCCGGGTCACTCGAAGTGCAGCCGGATATACTATGCCTGTACTGCGGAGCATGAGCAGGAGATAGCTGTTTCTGAAATTGAGTATGACCTGCTGGAAACGGGCGATGAAGTGTATATTATTCTCGATTCCGAGGGCGAAGCGGCATGGCTCTGGCGCATGGAGAGGTATACTTACGTTGGAGAGAGGCTTCTTCCGGAAAATAACCCTTGACAACCGCCCGAAACTGATGTAAAATAAAAATGCGAGCAGACTGTGTGGCAGCGTGGAGAGATCCATGAGGAAAGTCCGGGCATCACAGGGCAGGGTAGCTGCTAACGGCAGCCGAGGGCGACCTTAGAGCAAGTGCAACAGAAATATACCGCTTCCATTTGGGAGTAAGGGTGGAAAGGTGCGGTAAGAGCGCACCAGAGTGCAGGAGACTGTACTGCTATGTAAACCTTACCTGATGCAACGCCTATTGGTGCGTATGGTCATAACATTTGCCCGATGGATCATGCGTAATGGCGGCTAAAGCCTTGCGGCGACGTAAGGCGTAGATAAATTGTCACACACGACAGAACCCGGCTTACAGGTCTGGTCGTACCACAGAAAAAACCGCATCCGTTCTCACAAGGAATCGGATGCGGTTTTGTTTTATTCAGCTGTTTCAGTTTCGGTAGTTTCAGCGTTATCCTCGGCAGCTTTGTCTGTTGAGTCCGGCTTTGCCAGAGTCCACAGGTCGCCGCTTTCGAATGTATACACAATAGCAGATGACGGGTCGTAGGTATCTCCTATACCGCCGCCCATGGGCAGGAAGTAAAGAGTCGCTTCGCTGAAATGATTGGGAAGCTCCGCCGCAATAATGCCGCTTCGTGTTTCAGAAGGCTGTATAGGCTCAGCGAACATCTCCACATCATTGCCATACTGCTTTTTGGCGCTGCTTATTGCCTGAAGGGTAGCTGAATCGTGATACTCGCCGTCGATCTCAAACTCAAAGCTTGTCAGCATATTTGCGTCGATCTCTTCATCGGTGTTGTTTGTTATAGTAACATCCACAAAGATGATATTGGACAGCACCTCGTCCTGAGAACCGTAATATTCGCTGCGGTAGAGCTTGTTGATGGTAACGTCAATTTCCTTCATGCTTGCAGGCTCGCCGATGCTGCCTGTCTGTGTAACTCTCGTTGTAACAGCCGCAGTAACCTTGGGAGAATCGCTTTCGCCGGCAGGCTTTACGGTGTTCTTTTCCTTATTGCAGCCGGCAGCAGTCATGCACACCAGTGCAGCGCATATCAGCAGTCCGGCGGTTTTTTTGAAGTTCATATATGTATAGCTCCTTTGTCGGGGAATTATATATACAGGCGTGAAGCCTGTCATAGTCGTTTAAACAAAACCGCTTCTCCGTCATAAGAGAAGCGGTTTTATCCGTTAGCTTATGTCTTAGTCAGCGTCAACAATAGCCTCAACAGGACATGCGTCAGCGCAGGCACCGCAGGAAACGCAGGTATCAGCGTCGATTGTGTAAGTATCCTCTCCCTGGCTGATTGCGCCGATAGGGCAAGCGCCCTCACAAGTACCGCAGGAAATGCAGGAATCAGTAATTTTGTATGCCATGGTGTTTCACCTCCGTTAAACATTAGTGCAGAAACATTATCCGCTGATTTTATTATAGCAGGTTTCGTTCTGAAATGCAAGTGCTTTTTCAAAGTGGAATCAATTTCTTTGCGAAGAATGCCTGTTTGGCGCACATGGCAAAGAAATGTAAGAAAAATTCATAAAATGTGTGAAAAATCACGTTTTAAAGAACATAGGTATATGATATAATTACTTTGTATATGAGTTAGCCCTTAAGCTATTCGGAAATATGCTCCATGGCCTGACAGAAGATCGTTCCGATATGGTGGTCAGCAAGGGCGTAAAAAATAGTTTTTCCTTCACGTCTTGCGGAGACGAGACGTGCCTGTTTGAGGATACGGAGCTGATGGGATATGGCGGACTGGGTCATACCCAGCTTTTTTGCGATATCACATACACATTCCTCATGCTGAAAGAGCAGGAATATGATGCGGATACGTGTGCTGTCGCCGAATACCTTGAAGAGCTCAGCAACCTCGTAAAGAGCCTCTTCGTTATCAATATTCTCCTTGAGGATGGGATGAAGCTCATCCTCGGTGAGATGATTGTGTTCCATTGCTATTCCTCCTTGATATACATATTATTATAATACGACATTTTATGGGAATTGTCAATAACGGCAAACAGGAAAAACTGGTGCAAGAATCAGGAACGGGGATGATAGGATGAAAAGTATTGATTTTGTACAGCTGCCGCCGGAGGCAGATATTGCAGAAGCTGCGGCTTCATACGTGCATACAGACGAATATATCCGACTCTATAAGGAATGGAGATGCCGTGAGGATAACATCTATGCCTTCAGCGGAAAGCGCAGCCAGACCTGTCATACATATGTGGACGGCATCGGCGTGCAGGAAATGTCTCCTGCCGGCAGGGAACGCACAGCCCTGAAAAACGTCTGCCTGATCATAACGGTTATAGTGTTCATTTACGCAGTGGCGGATAATGTTTTTGGTATTCCGCTTATAATGCTATTTAAGGCATTTGGAATAGAGATAAGCTACAGCTTTCACGATAGTATAGCATACGGCAATCAGTATGCAGTTCTGACGTATATACTTTTCGAGGGAATACTGAAGCTTTGTCTGCCGATGATACTTGTGAGCCGTGCGTTCAGAATGCCTGCGAAGATAGCAGCACCTGTGACTGTCCGCAGCCATTGGCATATGGCAGCAGCCATGCCGGCAGCCTGTGTAGGTCTTGCGGTTCTTCTGGCGCTTCGGCTTGCCTTGCCCACAGATGTTTTCGTTACAGACAACATCGGTATGACCTATGGCGTTGTGTCGTACATGGATGGAATGTGTTCGGCAGGATACCTTGTATTTGAATTTGTGCTTGTGCCGCTGCTTATGGAGATCCTTTTCCATGGCGCATTGTTTCAGGTGCTCAGGCAGTTCGGCGTACTCTTTGCGGTCATATTTACTGCCATCATAAATACTGTCATAATGCACGACCCTTATTCATTTACCATTATATTCCTGACATCGCTGATCTCAGGATTGGAAGTATGGCAGAGCGGCTCCATAATCACCGGAATGCTCGTTCACAGCGAGATGCGTGTGCTTAGCTTCCTGTTTTTCCAGTGTGAGGAGATGCCGGATCTTGCGGGTATACCTGCCCAGTGGATCTGCATAATACTGATGATAGTTGTCGGATCACTGTGGATGCTGGCGCTTTTCGTAACAGGAAAGGGCAAGCTCAGACTTGTGGACTATTCTACTTTCCTCTGCGGCAAGGAAAAGGTGAAGATATGCTTTACAGGCAGTGCGATGCTGGCGTCATGGGTGCTGTGTTTGCTGCTGATGGTGATAGAAATTGCATTATAATTGTAGGTGATGGTTTTGCCGGAGGAAAATCGTTATGAACCGGAGCGCCGGTTCATGGAACGTGCCATAGAGCTTGCACGGTATGCTGCGTCTCTCGGAGAAGTGCCGGTGGGTGCGGTTATCGTCCATAAGCCCACGGGCGTAATAATAGGCGAGGGCTGGAATCTTCGTGAGACAGAGAGGTCGCCTCTTGCTCATGCGGAGATAATGGCGATAAATGCTGCAAGCAGAAAGCTTGGCGGCTGGCGTGTGGTTGACAGCGTGATGTATGTGACCCTTGAGCCGTGTCCTATGTGCGCCGGAGGGATTCTCCACTCACGGCTTGACGATATAATTTTCGGTGCGTATGACGAGAAATCAGGCTCACTCTGCTCTGTACAGAAAATGTTTGCTTATCCGTATAATCACAGTCCGGAGATAACCGGCGGATTTATGGAGGAAGAGTGCAGGGCAGTGCTCAGGCGGTTTTTTTCTGAGCTTCGTGCAAGAAAAAAAGCAGAGGGAAGAAGATGGCGCAGGGAGATGTCAAGGGCTGCTGAGAATGCACTGGCGGAGGAACGTCATTCTGACATATAAATTTGTGCTACGAGTGATTTGCCCCATCTGCAAACAGGCGCAAATGCGTAATATACAACAAGTGAAAAAGCGGTTCCGGCGAAAGTGTGATTCAGTCGGAACCGCACTTTTTTGCCTTAAAACAGTAGAATATTGCTTCTCTGTCAGTGCACCTTGAACAAAAACAAAAAACCATTGGATTTTTGTTTGCGCATCTTGACAAGAAGCGGTAAAATTGTTATAATAAAAATTATAGAATGAGGTATGCTGCCCTTATGAGGAGAGAAAGGGCAGAGTACAAAGGAAAGGTGGAAAGAATGTGACAAACAGAAAATGGCGAAGCAGGCTTGCGGCTGTGATGGTTGTCTGTGCAATGGTAAGCAGTATGGCGCCTGTTTCAGCATTTGCGGAAGAAGATGTTCTGCTTATTGCGGCAGATGATTCTCAGACGGCAGAAACGCTTGTTGATGAAAGCAGTGCGCTTTATTATGAGCAGCAGATGTCCTACAGTGATTATTACGAACAGTACAGTGCTGAGCAGCGTCCGGATGCGTCAATTCTGGTTGCAGGCAGCAGCTTTACTGAAGCCGACTGTGAAGCGTATGAGGTAGGTGCCTATACAGGCGAGGAGGACGGAAGCGTCCGCACAGACGCACTTGTGTGGAATAGTGCAAACGGAAGCTTCACCTATGAGATAGATGTTCCGGAAACAGGCATCTACTGCGTGGAGGCATCTTATTGTCCTATCGCTTCAAATACTGCGACCATTGAACTTTCAATGGCGATCGACGGAGAGGTGCCCTATGACGCCGCTTCACGTATAACTCTTAACAAGGTTTTCAGAAATGAAAAGGATATAGAAAAGGATTCCTCAGGTGATGAGGTGCGTCCTGCACAGGTTCAGGTGGAAATGTGGCAGACAGCTGACTTCAGGGATCCGGACGGACTCTTCAACGAGCCGGTGGTTTTCTATCTGGAAAAGGGCAGACACACAATTACACTTGAGGCATCAAAGGGCTGGCTTGCTCTTGAATACCTGAAGTTCTATAATCCCGACAGATACCAGACTTATGACGAATACAAGGCTTCTGTTGACGCTGCTGTATCCGTGGAGGCTACACCCTCTGCTACTGTCAGGATCGAGGGCGAATCGGCTGTATATAAGTCCGACTCAGTTCTGTACCCTACATACGACAATTCAAGCTGTGCCATTTCTCCAGCAGACCCAAGACACCTTATTTATAATACAATAGGCAAGGGCAACTGGGATAAGGCTCAGCAGACTGTAACATGGAAGACAACAGTTCCGAGTGACGGCTGGTATAAAATAGGCGTAAAGGCTCGTCAGGAGGAAATGAGAGGCTTCTTCTCAAACCGCCGTATATACATTGATGGTCAGGTTCTCTGTGAGGATATGGATCAGGTTCGCTTCTACTATGACACCGATTTCCAGATAACAGAGGTAGAGACTACTGACGGCGAGGAGCTTTACATCTACCTGACAGCAGGCGAGGAGCACACTATTACTATGGAGGCTGTTCCCGGTGCCATCGGTGCTTATATGCAGCAGCTGGATGATATCGTTCTTGACCTGAATACATACTACCGTAAGATCGTTATGATCACAGGTCCGGAGCCGGATACATATACCGACTACTACGTACACGAGAAGATTCCGGAAATAGTTGATACCTTCGACAGTATCGCAAAGGAGCTTCGCACAGTACAGGACGAGATCGAGGCTCTGGCAAATTCCGAGGGCTCAGAAGCCGCTTCACTGGAAAGCATGGCTATCATCCTTGAGAAGTGCGTGGACGATCCCCTGAAGATCCCCAGCTACCTTTCTCAGATAAAGGACTATATCACCTCCATTTCATCATGGATGCGTGACTACCGTGACCAACCCCTTGAGATCGACTATATCGAGCTTACAACAGCAGGAAATGAATTCGGCGAGGCTGAGCCGGGATTCTTTGATAATCTCTCCTACAGCTTCCAGAGATTCATCGCTTCCTTCAATGAGGATTACTCATCACTGACCGATACAACCGGCGAGGATACTATTGATGTATGGGTATCCCTCGGACGTGATCAGGCACAGGTGGTAAAGACTCTGGTTGAGTCTGAGTTTATTCCCGAATATGAAATTCCCGTATCCATAAACCTTGTAGTAGGCGGCGTAGTTGAAGCGACTCTTGCTGACAAGGGTCCGGACGTTGCACTGTTCCTCGGCGGCGAATTTCCTGTAAACCTTGCCTGCCGTGGACTTCTGGCAGACGTTTCAGAGATGGAAGGCTATGAGGAAATGACACAGCTCTATCAGGAGGAGGCTATGGTGCCCTACCAGTACGAGGGCGGCACATACGGTATGCCTCTTACAAGAAGCTGGGCGATGATGTTCTACCGTAAGGACGTTCTCAGTGAGCTTGGCTTTACAGCACCTCCGGAAACATGGACAGACCTTATTGATATGCTGCCTGCTCTCCAGAGAAGCTATATGTCCGCAGGTCTTGTTCTTCCGGCAGTAGCAGCCGATTCCAACATGGCTCAGATCTCTCCGGCAACAGAAAGCGGCCACACATTTGCGACTCTCATGCTCCAGAGCGGTACTAACTATTATAATGAAGCAATGACCGAAACAATGTTCAACACCAACGAGGCTATCGACGCCTTTGAGATGTGGACATCATTCTATACAAAGTACGACTTCGACCAGCAGTATGACGGCTTCAGCCGATTCCGTACCGGCGAATATCCGATCGTTATTGCTGACTATACATTCTATAATCAGCTTCAGGTTGCAGCTCCTGAGATAAAGGGTCTGTGGGATTTCACAACTATTCCCGGCACACTTCAGGAGGACGGCACAATTTCCCACGCTGTAAACTCTGCAAGCTCCGGCGCTGTAATCTTCAACAAGGTTGCAGAAAAGGAAAACGGTATAGAAAACGCATGGGAATTCCTCAAGTGGTTCTGCTCCACAGATACACAGGTCGATTACGGAACACAGATCGAAGGTCTGATGGGACAGATGGGACGTTACGCCCCTGCCAACAAGGAAGCTCTCACACAGCTTGCATGGTCTCCGGACGAGATCGAGTCCCTTGAAACAGCAATGGATGAGCTTACAGAGGTTCCGATCATTCCTGCATCCTATGCCGTTACAAGAAACGTAATGAATGCGTTCCGTGAGGTTGTAAACAATTCCGAGAACCCAAGAGATACTCTCATGTGGTACAACCGTGACATCAATGAGGAAATTACCAGAAAGCGTGAAAATCTGGGACTTGACACAGCGGAATAAGTTTCGCTCTAATAAAAAATGAGGAGGGTTTACATTGGATACTGCCGCTATCGGTAGAAGAACCAAACAAGAGCAGCGGCGCATGACGCTTATTTCCATGAAGCAGAACAAGGCTGCTTATGTGATGATGCTGCCGTTTATGCTGTTCTTCATCGTATTTACTGTTATCCCTGTTGTAATGTCGCTGCCTATGGGCTTCACCGACTTCAACATGGTACAGTTCCCGAAGTATATCGGACTTTCAAACTTTACAACACTTTTTCTTGCGGATAAGATATTTATTGAATCTGTCCGTGTAACATTGGTCTTTGCGATCTTCACAGGACCTGTAAGCTACGTGCTCTGCTTCCTGCTTGCATGGCTCATCAACGAGCTGCATCCGAAGCTGAGAACACTCTTTACACTTATCTTCTATGCGCCGTCAATGGCTAACGTCTACACCGTATGGAAGCTTATTTTCAGCGGTGACTCTCACGGCTATCTCAACTCCTTCCTGCTGGATCTGGGTCTTATCACATCTCCCAACCAGTGGCTGACTGACGGTACATATGTTCTTGGCGTAACCATCGTAGTGCAGATGTGGATCAGCCTTGGCGCAGGCTTCCTTGCTCTCCGTGCCGGCTTCCAGAACATCGACCGTTCCCAGTACGAGGCAGGTGCTATCGAGGGTATCAAGAACCGCTGGCAGGAGCTTATCTACATTACTATCCCGTCAATGGGACCTCAGCTCATGTTCGCTGCCGTAATGCAGATCGTAAGCTCATTCACCGCAGGTACTGTTTCACAGAACCTCGTTGGTTTCCCGAGTACAGACTACAAGGCACACACCATCATGAACCATGCCTACGACTACGGCTGGATCAGATACGAGATGGGCTATGCCTCTGCGATCTGTATGATACTGTTTATCGCAATGTACTTTATGAATAAGCTCATCAGTAAGCTGCTGAGCAAGTATATGGACTAAGGAGGTTATGTCATGGCGAAAAAAGAAAAAGAATATGGCAAACACCTCAAGGTGTCCACAAAGAGAGCCGGTCACAAGATAAGAGGCACAGTGGGAATTTTCGTATTTCTCGTGCTGCTTGGTCTGTTCATGGTACTGCCCATTTATCTTGCAGTAGTAATGTCCATCAAGCCGGTACAGGAGCTGTTCGTATTCCCGCCTAAGCTCTATGTTATTGAGCCGACCCTTTCAAACTACACATCAATGTTCCGTATATGCAGCGACCTGTGGGTACCATTCTCAAGATACGTATTCAACAGCGTATTCGTTACAGTAACAGTTACAGTTTGTCAGGTAGTATTCTCTGCAATGGCAGCCTTCTGCCTTGCGAAGGTAAAGTTTCCGGGCGCTAAGCTCATGAACGGCATCATCGTTGTATCACTGCTGTATCAGTCAAACGTAATCTATATCATGCAGTACATGGTACTGGCAAAGATGGGCATGGTCGATACATGGATGGCTCTGGTGTTCCCGTCCATCGCATCACCTATGTGTCTGTTCCTTATGCGTCAGTCTATCAGTCAGATACCCGACGCTATGATCGAAGCTGCAAAGGTTGACGGTGCAGGACTGTTCAGAACCTGCTGGCAGATAGTAATGCCCAACCAGAAGCCTGCAATGATGACAGTAGTCATCTTTGCATTCCAGGCAGCATGGAACATTCAGGGCGGTACACTGGTATTTAACGAATCACTGAAGACCCTGCCTACAGTAGTACAGCAGGCAGCCTCCGCAGGTCTTGCACGAGCAGGCGTTGCGATGGCAGCCGCAGTATTCATGCTTGTGCCGCCGATCATCATATTCATGCTGGCACAGAGACAGGTTATCGAAACAATGGCTCATTCGGGCATCAAGGATTAAGGAAGAGGTGAGGAATTTGCAGAAAAAGTTCAAAACACTGGCGTCTGTAATATGTTCCTGCGCACTTCTCATGACAGGAACCGTTCTTCCCGTTGTATCTGCGGATGAGCATTACAATGTATACAACTACGACCGCTGGACCGAGGCGACTCCTTCACAGGCAGGCTATGAAGCGACCAGAGCAGTCAGCGGCAAGGATCTCGGCTGCGGAGACATGGATGTTATTCAGGACATCTTCCGTGACAGTGAGAATCAGTTCTACATAGTAGACAGCGGCAACGGACGTATCGTAGTCGTAAACGAGGAATTTACAGAGGCTGTAAAGGAATACAGCGAATTTACAGATGTGGACGGCAGCACTCTTACGCTGTCATCACCTGAGGGTGTGTTCGTTTCTGAGGATACGGGCTATATGTACATAGCAGATACCGGCAACTCCAGACTGCTTGTAACAGATATGGACGGCAATGTTGTAATGAATATTACAAGACCCGATTCAACTCTCTATGAGAACGAGACCTTCAAGCCTCAGAAGGTAGTTGTTGACAAGGCAGGAAATATCTACTCCGTGCTCAACAACATTACAAACGGTGCGGCATTCTTCAACAGCGAAGGCGAATTTCAGGGCTACTACGGTGCCAATGCCGTTGAAGCTACAGCTGAGGTAATCGCCGGCTATTTCTGGAATCTTATTGCTACAGACGAGATGAGAGCTAATTCATCCCGTAACGTAGCGGCTGGTATCACAAACTTTGATATTGACGACGAGGGCTTTGTATTTACTGTAACACTGTCCTCCAGCTCAGAATCAGACCGTGTAAAGAAGGTTAATCCCTCCGGTGTAAACCTGTTCTCAGGACTGGGTGTTACCTTCGGCGAT
>JAZNOB010000271.1:0-7239 GCA_045580565.1 Ruminococcus sp. | reverse complement strand
CTTGTTCGGCGCAAGGCGTGTGCCTCTGCCTACCATCTGGCAATACAGCGCACGTACCTTTGTGCTCCTGAGGACTATTACGCAGTCAACATCAGGACAGTCCCATCCTTCTGTAAGGAGCATACTGTTGCAGAGCACGTTATACTTATTGTCGGCAAAATCCTGCAAGACCTGTTCACGGTCTATGGACGTTCCGTTTACCTCTGCCGCCCTGAAGCCGTGACTGTTTAAAATATCACGGAACTTCTGGGAAGTCTTTACCAGCGGCAGGAATACAACTGTTTTGCGGTTTTTGCAGTGCTTCTCCATTTCCGAGGCTATCTGGTTAAGATAAGGATCAAGGGCAGTGGCAATGTCGCCGGGTTTGTAGTCTCCGGCGGATGTGCCCACTCCTGTCATGTCGATTTTTATGGGGACAGTTAAAGCACGTATCGGCGTGAGATATCCCTCCTTTATTGCCTGCGGAAGAGTATACTCATAGGCGAGACTGTCAAAATACTGTCCAAGATTCTGCTTGTCGCCCCTGTCAGGCGTTGCAGTTACTCCGAGTACATCTGCACCGGAAAAATGCCGCAGGATAGTCTGATAGCTGTCAGATATGGCGTGATGTGCCTCGTCTATGATGATCGTGGAAAAATAGTCCTTCGGAAACTTTCCAAGGCGTTTCGGACGCATAAGAGACTGCACACTTCCCACGCAGACACGGAACCATGAGCCGATACAGGTCTGGTCAGCTTTTTCGACTGCCGAGCCAAGTCCGCAGGCTTTGTGCAGCTTGTCAGCCGCCTGTTCAAGCAGCTCAGATCGATGCGCCAGAATGAGGACTCTGCCGCCTTTGCAGACGGCATCCTCCGTAATTTTTGCAAAGACTATAGTCTTGCCGCAGCCTGTAGGCAAAACCAACAGCGTCTTACTGTGCCCATTATCCCATTCGTTCCAGACGGCTTCACGTGCTTCCTGCTGATAAGGTCTCAGCTTCATTTAAAAGTTCCCCGGCTGCCATCCGCCCTGCTGTGCAGGCTGCGTATATGTCGGCTGCTGCTGCGTGTAGGACGGCGGCTGATACTGCGGCTGCTGATATGTACTCTGCGCCTGTGCAGGCTGTGGGATATCCGGTCTGTCATAGGACGGATAGAGCTTGCTTATGCGGTTTTTTTGTCCCGTTGTTCCGTCTTTCCTCTTAAATTCTTCTACGTATACACGACATACACCAGTGCTTCCGTATACTGCGCCCCAGTCCATTCTTGCTTTTTCGCCCTTTGCTTTCAGACCGATCGCCGCAAAGAATTCTGACAGCTTCCATTCCATGTTTGTATGCAGGTACAGATTCTCTTCTATGATAACGTTGTTGCCGAATGCGTCGGCTACTGTAAACGATACGATAGCCTTGTTGCATGGCGGGATCTTTGCACTGCCGGCATGGCGTGCACGCTCAAACTTCTCTACTTTAAAAGCGTAGTCGCCCTCAGGCAGCAGCACGTATTCCTTGCCCTCGTTCTGTATCTCGTCATCCCAGCCGAGTTCATGGCCATTGTTATTATTGTAATCCATATCTGTTTATCCTCTCTTTCTCAAATCAATTATCATACCATGCACCTGCTGCCATGCCGCAACAAGGCATCCCTTCACAAAATCCTGCGGATAATTCTTCACAGGCATATTCGCCGGAAAATATCCTCTTGCACCTACCACCGCCTGAATTTCCTCAGGCTTTACACCATTTGCAGCCATGAGCTGTGCAAGCTCCGGCGCAATGCCGTCAAGTATGTACTGAGTCTGCATATCGGCAGGAGTTTCTGGAGTTTCCCATGGTTCTCCGCTGCTTTCTGACGGCGGATATACCTGCTGTGCACCGCTGAGCAAGTCAGGCGCTGCGGCTTCCTGCTGTACAGGCACACCAG
This sequence comes from Ruminococcus sp., assembly GCA_045580565.1. GTDB lineage: Bacteria > Bacillota > Clostridia > Oscillospirales > Ruminococcaceae > Ruminococcus_C. The sequence continues at coordinate 5,338 of JAZNOB010000271.1, read as the reverse complement.
CGTTCTGAGCCTTGTCAAGTATCTGCTGTGCTGTAGGCGCATGAGCAGTCTGCGGTGCAGGTGCGCTACTCTCAAAAATATGCGCTATGCTCTCATAAGCAAGAGGCAGCTCCTCAGGAAGTCCGAAACGGTTCTTAGCGTCCCACCATGCAGTTTTTGTTGTGTACATCACACGTTTGCTTGATACTGCCTTGTGCTTCTTGCCTTTATCATCGGTTGCAATGACGTTGGTCTTGAATGCACAGAACAGCGTAAGGTCTGACCATTCTTTCAGCAGCGGTGCGATCTTATTGGTAGTTTTGTTGCCGAGCTTCAGCTCCCAGTGATCAAACTCTGCATCGATTTCCGGCACGGAAGCTTTGCGGGTAATTGCATGGCAGTTGAGGATAACATTGATACCGGCAGAGATCAGTACTTCTGTGTAGTCGAGGAATTTTCCTATGCTTTCAGCTTCGTACTCCCAGCCTTTACCGTATCCGAAATCCTCAATACCGTTTACGCCTTTCGCCTGACAAAGAGCTTGCAGTGCAAGACGTTCCGCCCAGTCAAAGGTGTCGATAATGACTGAGCCGTAGCCTTTTTCCTTGTGAGTCTGCAAGACGTACTGCAGCTCCTGATTCAGCATCTCCCAAGACGCAGGCTTCGGGAGACGGCGAAGATCCATCTTTGACGTACTGCCTTCACAGTCGATAAAGACTGCACCGGGGAAACGTGCTGCCAGTGAGGTTTTACCCACCCCTTCCTGGCCGTAGATAACGACCTTGATACCCGTACCTTTGCGGATACCGTTTTCTTCTTCAAAATACAGTGGCATAATTTTCACTCCTTTTAAATTATTAGGAGGATCGTATGTGTTACGTCCTCCTACAAATAGCCCCGTGTTCGGATAACTTGAAGGGTTTTCTTCAAGTTTCATAAAATTTTAACAGAATCTCAGAATACACCGGTTGTCCATGTATTGCTTGACGGCGCTTCCTTTTCAGGTATGCCGCTTACGCATCCGTCCTCAATGATGATACTGCATTCGTCGCCGGTAGATACACGTGTAGCAATTGCCTGTAAGCCCTCGGTACTCAGCCATTCCCCGAACTCTCTCAGTGTATCAAGATCCATCTGTTCAAGCTTATCAAGCAGCACAAAGCCGCATTCAGGATTAAGTCTGCGGACGATAGCCGTTGCAGCTTTCAGCTGGTCGGAGCCGCTCATGCTGTCCCACTGTCTGTTTTCATACAGCAGCTTGCCGCCTTCAACTGTCAGCTGAGGTAACGGCAGATCAGCGTTCTTCAGCAGATCCCGCTTCTGCTGTCTCAAATCAGTGATTTGTGCAGTAAGTCCGATATATTCGTCTTCATACTGTTTTGCTTCAGCTTCGGCATGTTCTTTGTTGAGATTATCTCTGATTTTTGCGTTCAGAGCATCAACACTTGCAATATTGTTTTCCAGTTCTGCAGTGGATTCGTCCTGGAGATCAGCAGCATCAGTTCTTGCAATTGCAAGGTCTGTTTCCAGCTGTTTCATTTTCATCAGTATGTCACAATGTCGGCGTTTGGTACGTTCGTATTCTTCTTCGATTTCATAAAGATGCTGCCGCTTGCGCTGATTTTCGGCATTTTTAAGTAATATCTGCTGCTGCTTTGCTATCAGTTCAGAGGCTGATACAGGGGTTTCGGGGATACCCTCCCAAAATACAAGTTCAGCTGCGTACTTTTTCTTCTGATCGGCGATCCTGCCTATAGCAGTGCGCTGATTGTACAGGCGTGATTCCTCTGTTTCCAGAGCTGACAGCTGATCGCCTACGCCTATTATCTGCAAAAGGATATCAGCTTTTTCACGGTCTGAGGCGTTCATAAATTTCGGCAGATCAAGGGCAAATGCAGAAATGAACGTGTTCAGCAGCTGCTGTCCTGATTTGTTGCCGTTAGGGTCTATGACTTTAAGGGAACTGTTTTTGCCCTTGCGCTCTACGATAAGCCCATTTGACAGCTCCACACGGAGCATAGGATCTGTATACGCACCTTCTCTTGCGGCTGATGTAGGCTTGTACTTATCACCGCCCAGTGCCCATGCTATAGCGTCCAGCACGGACGTTTTGCCCTGATTGTTCCTGCCGCCGACTATTGTCAGCCCTGTTGCTGTAGGTTCCAGTTTTACCGCCTTGATGCGTTTCACATTTGCAAGCTCAAGGCTGCTTATGGTCACTCCCATTTTTCTTGTCCTCCTTGTTTGTTTTGGTTACATTCTGTCCTGCTCCTACCAGCATCTGTATATGTCTCTCGCAATGCAGATGTCCGTCAAAGCCTGCGTACAGCGGTACTCCGCTGATTCCGCAGTTTATGCATTTTTCTTTCATTCAGTATCCTCCTCAAACAAACTCATCTGATTTTGCTGCATTGCAACTTTTTCAAGATGTGCATTCACTTCCTTTTCGACCTGTTCAAACGTATTTGCATATCTAAATCCTTTGGAGACTGTATTTGGTTCTGCTGCCATCTTTCGTAATTCATCCCACAACTCAGGATGTAGTTCTTTTAATTCTGCAAATTGAGCTATGCTTTGATTCGGGCAAAACCAGCAACCACCACGGCTTTTACTGCTATATATCGGGGAGAGTAAACCATGTTTTTTGCACAAATCATATGCCATCCGTTCTGTGTAACCGTACTCAGCAAGCAAGGAACGGTCGGTCGGTTTAATACGTTCAAGCCGTTTCGGTTCATCTGCTGCGATTCCAACGATATATGTAGCATTCGGATATTGCTTGTGGTAACTGCGTATAGGGCGCATTTTTAGTCTATCATTGCCAACACACATGCCACCGATGAAGAAACCTGAATATTTCCCTATGCGTTCAGTGTTCTTTGTTTTTACTACCTTGTGGTAAAACTCCTGCATATAATCACTGTTGCTGCGAATAACATCCACTGTATATCCCCAGCTCTCAAATTTAGGGATAGCCACATTTTTGATAAAATCAATATGTTCAGGTAATTCGCCTGAAATCCCTCTTGCATGGTCAAACATCACTTCACAAAACATGATTCTGCTTTTTGGCAGACCTTGAACATGTTCAAGTATGATACTTGCTGTGCTGTCTTTACCTCCACTCCATGACTGTATTGTCAGCAACCGAGCCTGTTTCTGCCGGAATTCGTTTATAGTCACTTGACTTTCACTTCCTTTTGTGCTATACTGCACTTGTGAATATTTTCATTTGTCCCCGTCATCAGTTGCCGCTGGTGCGGGGATTTTCTTTTATATCGCCTGCCCACTGCTCTGCCATGGCTCTGGCGATGCCGGGGAAGGTTTTGGAGCGGATTTTAGATGCGCCGCCGGCTCTACTAACCCCTGATTTATCCTTATTGCCTTTGTTTTTGCTTGTGCCGCATGATACATACGGCTTGTACTCGGATAATACATTTGACGGCATGAGTTTTGGCAATCCTTTAAGCCACAGGCAAGTTTTCTTAGAATAAGGATGCCCGTGCTCATACGGCTGTATTGTTTGCGTATATGGCGGCAGTCCGTATACTTTGGAAGGTATTGGATTTTCAACGGCTATTTTTTCGCAGTCAGCGTTTATAAATTGCATAAAGAAATCCTTTGCTTTTAATCCTGCTTCAAAGCGTCCCATGTTTATTTTGCCTTTTTTGGGGTACAGTCTGCAAGCACCTGCATTTGACAGATATGTACACGGCGGATGCGCAATAATCATATCCCATCTGCCGTCGATCAGATGGAACTCTCCATCCATAGTCCAAAAGCTTATACCCATGCCGCCGAAAGGCAGTTCTTCCGGATTCAGTACTTCCAGCACATCGCCCAGAATATGCCATTCAGGATGTCCGCCGGACGGCTCCTGTACGTCACAGCTGTACGCTTCATGTCCGAGTCTGCGCATTTCAATGCACACTCTCTGCGATTCCTCGCAGGCTATCAGTATCTTCATTTCTTTTCTCACCTCCACACACATATCCTCCGTATCCTCCGGATAACATTAGTCCTGACCGCACGTCGTGTCCGAGTGCCGCTGTAGTTTCTGACGTACTCCACCAGCTCATCCTCAGTCACGTCGTCCATGATCCCGTCCCATACGGCATATATCATACGGCGTTCTGACTGGTTCGGCTCTATGGCTTCGCTCATACTCTTCCTCCTCCTCGCTGTAATAATATCCGCCTCTGCGCAGGGCTATGTAGAGTGCTAAAACTATCAGCCCTGCGGCGGTAAGCGCAAATGCCACGCTGTTCACGTGCTCACCTCCAGTCTGTGCAGTTCTGCTAAAATCTGCATTTTTACGACAGCCGTGCAGGTCTTGTCCTCGAGGATCTCCTGCTCAATAAGTCTGGGCGGCGTGCCCTCGCAGAGCATCACCGTCACACGGTTCCGGAGCTTCTCCTTGGCGGTCTCTGTCATATCAGCCATATCAGTGCAACTGCTATCACTGCTGCTGCTGTCAGGGTGCTGATGATGGCGCAGGCGGCGGCGGTCATTCATTATCAGCTCCTACCAAACCTTCTGCCGCCATAATCGCTGCGATCAATGCCATTTTGGGCATATCAAGCTTTTTGATAAGAGTCTGTCCCAATGCACCGTATGCAAGCAGTGCTTCAGTAAGCCGTTCCTCTTGAGTGCGTCCGCCTTTCAATTCGACTCTGACTTCTGCGTGCTTATGTTCGTTGCCTTTTATCTCGATTCCCAGATTTACGTACAGTTCTTTCTTTTCGTCCATTTTTCTTGTCCTTTCCGCCCTTTTCCGGGCTGTACATGTTGTCGTATGATCTGCAGGGATAGTCTCTTGACCTCTCCCAGCAGTAGACATATTTGGTGCAGGATTTGCAGGAACGCTCATTTCTCACCGGTACACACCAGCTTTTCAAATGGCAGACCCAACAGCACCGCGAGATGCTGCAGCTCTCCCAAAGTCACGGTCTCAGGGTGTGCCTGACGTGCGTTGTAAGTCTGCTCAGACATACCCATAGCTGCGGCAACGTCTTTTTTAGTCTTACCTGTTATGTACATAGCGCTGAGTACATTGCCCCAGATCTTTACAGCAGGCGAGGCTGTTTCAATTTTTGTCCTGTTTGCAGGTCTTGCCATTTCATGTCTCACCTCCCAGCGTACTCATATAATCGTCCAGATTCATCCCGAAAAACACCAGCAGCAGATCACGCTGCTTTTTCTCCGGTATCCGTGACAACATCAGCGCAAGCAATTCAGTTGTGGTCATATGTAGTCCTCCTTCGAAAAATATTGTCAGCCGCTCCGGAGTCGAACCGGATATACCCATACGGCTCATATGACGGCGGCAGGTCAGACCGCCGCCATACAAAGGGAAATA
>JAZNOB010000270.1:0-2188 GCA_045580565.1 Ruminococcus sp. | reverse complement strand
GGCGTGCCACCTCCCCTTACTAAGGGGAGGCTTTCGTGGTGTGCCTTCGGCATATATAAACTACAATTTACCTAAGCATTCAATACAGAACCTGTAATAATAACAGAGGTGATTAACCATGTCAACAATAGCTGCGATCTCAACCCCTCACGCTGAGGGCGGTATTGCTGTTATACGTATATCCGGCGACAAGGCTTTTGATGTTGCCGGCAGAATATTCAGAAGCGTCTCTGGAAAGCAGCCGTCGGAAATGCAGGGCTACACCTGCGCTTTCGGTCATGTGGTGAAAAGCGGCGAGATTCTGGATGAAGCTGTACTCACAGTTTTCCGCAGTCCTATGAGCTATACCGGCGAGGATGTTGCGGAGATATCCTGCCATGGCGGAATTTATGTTTCACGTGAAACACTCCGTGCAGCCCTTGAGGCAGGCGCAGAGCCTGCCGAAGCCGGCGAATTTACACGCAGAGCATTCCAGAACGGCAAGCTGTCTCTCACTCAGGCAGAGGCTGTAATGGACGTTATTTCCGCAGATTCCGCCCGTGAGCTTCGGTTCGCACGCTCTCTCCATGAGGGTGCAGTTTTCCGCAGGATACGCACAATAATCGACGATATCGTAAGAGTTCTGGGCGCACTTGCAGCATGGGCAGATTATCCTGAGGATGATATCCCTGAGGTAGAGCCTGAAGCACTTCTTGGCAGTCTTTCAACAATTAAGCGTCAGCTTGTTGAAACCATAAGCACCAGCGATTACGGCAGAATACTGAAGGACGGCGTTTCTGCAGTAATTATCGGAAAGCCAAATGTTGGCAAGAGCACCCTTTTCAATCTTTTAAGCGGATGCGAGAGGAGTATTGTAACGGATATTGCCGGAACTACAAGAGACGCTCTTGAGGAAAGAGTACGCCTTGGTGATGTGACCCTGAGGCTCTGGGATACAGCCGGACTCCGTGAGACTGACGATGTTATCGAGCAGATAGGCGTGAATATTGCCCGTGACCGTCTGGAGCGAGCTGACCTTGTGCTTGCAGTATTCGACGGCAGAGAAGGTCTTTCAACAGATGATAAAGAACTTGTTGAAAAGCTGTCAGGAAAGAGATCCATCGGTATCATAAATAAGATGGACGCACCGGACAGCAGCATACCAGAGGAGCTTTCCGGATATTTCAGCAGGTGCATTTCAATGTCCGCAAAGAACGGAACGGGACTTGATGAGCTGAGGGCGGCTATTGAGGAGATGTTCTACGAGGGCGAGGTAACGCCGGAGATGGGAATACTCGCCAATGAGCGTCAGCTTCGGTGTGCGCAGGAGGCTCAGAAGTCCATAGAGGAAGCCATAGGCGCACTGGAAGCAGGCGAGCTGCTGGACGCAGTGACAGTTCTGCTTGACGATGCCTGCGAGCATCTGATGAACCTTACCGGTGAGAGAGTCTCCGAAAAGGTCGTAGAGGATGTATTCACACGGTTTTGCGTTGGTAAATAAGAGCGCTTCATTGCAGACGGAGGATGATGAAGATAGCTGTACAGTGTACAGTTATCTTCAAATTTCTTTTCAAGACCCTTGCAATCTGAAAACAGATATGCTATAATAAAGTTGTATTCTTTTTCAGAGAATATTCACACCATAAAAATAATTCGGAGGTAACAACTATGGGACTTATTAAAGCAGCAGCAGGCGCAATCGGCGGGCAGCTGGCGGATTCATGGCTTGACTATATCGCAGCTCCTGAAATGGACGCTACAACTATTATGTGCAGAGGCGTTCAGGTAAGCAACAAGCGCAGCAGCAACAAGAAGGGCAACGAGAATGTCATCTCAAACGGCTCAAAGATCGTCGTTGGCCCTAACCAGATGATGTTCCTTGTCGAGGACGGCAAGATCATCGACTACACAGCAGAGGCAGGCTACTACGAGGTATTCATGTCCTCAGCACCTTCCCTGTTCAATGGTCAGCTGGGCGATACTCTCAAGGATACATGGGAGAGATTCAAGTTCGGCGGTCAGCCCACAAGCGCACAGAAGGTATACTTTGTAAATCTGGGCGAAATAAGAGGCATCAAGTTCGGCACAAGAAACGCTCTCCAGTATTTCGACAACTTCTACAATGCAGAGCTTTTCCTCCGCTGCCATGGTACATATTCCATCAAGGTAACTGACCCTCTGAAGTTCTACATGGAATGCACTCAGAGAG
>JAZNOB010000269.1:0-8703 GCA_045580565.1 Ruminococcus sp. | reverse complement strand
GATGTTGACGGCGACGGTGTGTACGAGATCTTCGTCAAGTGGGATCCCTCCAATTCGCAGGATAACTCTAAGGGTGGATATACCGGCAATGTGTATATCGACTGCTACAGGCTGAACGGCGAGAAGCTCTGGCGTGTGGATCTCGGCAGAAATATCAGGGCAGGTGCACATTATACTCAGTATCTCGTTGCGGACTTTGACTGTGACGGCAAAGCAGAAATGACCTGCAAGACTGCGGATGGAACAGTTGACGGTACTGGCAGGGTTATCGGAGATGCGTCAAAGGACTACCGCAACAGTAGCGGATATATCCTCAGCGGTCCTGAGTACTATACGCTTTTCGATGGTGCAACGGGTGCTGCGCTTGATACAGTAAACTATGAATATCCCAGAGGTGAAGTGTCAAAGGCAACATGGGGCGATGATTACGGTAATCGTGTTGACCGCTTTCTCGGAGCTGTAATGTACTGCGACGGCGAGAAGCCTTCTGCAGTTTCTGTAAGAGGTTACTACACAAGAATGACAGTTGTTGCATACGACGTTGTTGAAAAGAAGCTTGTAAAGCGCTGGGGCTACGATACAGGATATAACTGGTCAGCACCGGGTTACGGTGACGGCAACCATAATGGTATGCCTGCCGATGTAGACGACGACGGCAGACAGGAGCTTGTACTTGGCGCAACCTGTATCGACGATGACGGAAGCGTGCTTTGGTGCAATGAGCTTGGTCATGGTGACGCTATGCACATGAGTGATTTTCTGCCCGACAGACCCGGACTGGAGCTTTGGGTATGTCATGAGAACAAGCCCTGGGGCGTATCGCTTCTTGACGCTGCAACTGGTAAAAAGATATTCCACTATGACCACTCCAAGGACACTGGAAGATGTGCGGCAGGCAATATTTATGCAGGAAATCCCGGAGCTGAATTCTGGGGCGCACAGTCCGGTAATGTATACGATGCCAGCGGTAATACAACAGGCATCCAGCGTCCTGCACAGAACTTCCTCATTTACTGGGAAGGAGATCTTGAGCGTGAGCTGCTTGACGGCAACACTATATCAAAGATAAGCTCAGACAAAAAGATATCTTATATATTCAGTGCGGATGGATGCTCCTCAAACAACAGCACCAAATCTACTCCCAACCTTACAGCTGACCTGCTCGGTGACTGGAGAGAAGAGCTTGTTCTCAGAACCAATGACAACAAGAACCTGAGAATATTCTGTACGCCATACGAGACAGACTACAGAATAACTACCCTTATGCACGACCCTCAGTATCGTATGCAGGTAGCGTCTGAACAGTCCGGCTATAATCAGCCGCCTCATACCAGCTTCTATCTTGGCTCAGATAAGCCGCTTCCGGCGAGACCTGAGGTTGTTATAAACGGTAACGGTACAGGCGGAGGAAATATTGACTACACAAATCCCGACAGCAGCCTTGTATACAACGCTGGTACTGCTATCGGTACAGGCACAGCCATGAAGCTTGGCGATACCGACCTTCTCAGCGGCATAAGCTACGTTATCACAAACAAGAACAGCGGAAAGGCTCTTGACCTTAATGCACGCAAAACAGATGACGGCACAAATATTCAGCAGTGGGAAAAGAATGGCGGCAGCAATCAGGAATGGCGTATTATTGCTGAGGACGGCGGCTATTGCAGGATTATGTCAATGGCTCACGAGGGTAAGTGTATTGCGGTAGAATCTGCGTCGGCTGACAATGGTCTGAATGCTGAGCTTCAGACATACGCAGGCACAGACAATCAGCTCTGGAAGCTCGTGAAAAACGGCAATTACTACGGCATAGTTTCCAAATGCTCCGGCGACAAGGCAGGTCTTGACGTATATGACTGGTCTACAGAGGACGGCGGCAATATCAACCAGTGGGAATACTGGGAGGGCGACTGTCAGCTATGGCGTATATCTGCGGTATATCCTGTGGTTCCCAGCGGAGATTATACTATCCGTAACCTTAACAGCTGTCTGTTTATTGCAGATAACAATGGCAATGCAGTTCAGAGTGCATCTCAGGTATGGACATTTACCCGACTGGATGACGGAACATATACAGTGCAGAACAAAGAAGGCAAGGCACTTACAGTAGAGAACGGTTCAGCTGATGACGGCGCAAATATCGGTCTTGATGATCTTACAGGTGACAATTCCCAGAGGTTTACCCTTATGTGCAATAAGGATGGTTCATATGCACTTATGAGCGCTGTATCTGAAGGAAGATCCTGTGCAGATGTTTTCGAGATAAGCCTTGATGACGGTGCAAATATCTGCCAGTGGGAATACTGGGGCGGTGACGGTCAGAAGTTTATTTTGGAGCCGGCTGCGGCAGAAAAGAAGGTTATCGGCGATGTAAATGCTGACGGTGTGTTCAGTATGCTGGATGCTGTTATTATGCAGAAATATCTGGTCTGCACTTCCGGACTTACCGATGCTGAAGCCGGCGATGTCTGCACGGATGGAAAACTCAATACGCTTGACCTTGCGGTCATGAAGCAAATGCTGAAGACTGCATAATATACTCACTCCCATTTTTTTATCTCAGCCGCCGTAATCTCCCACAGCGGCACAATTTTCAAGGAGGCTTATGATATGATCCGATCATTTATAAAGCGCATGGCAGGAGTATGTCTTTCGGCTGCAATGCTGTTTACCGGATTTGCAGGCGGCAGCTATACAGCTGAAAAGGGTGCTGTCCATGCAGCAGCCACAAGCTATCACTTCGATTTCGGAGGCGGAGGCACAGCCTCAGGCTATACAGGCGTAAGTGCATCTACAGGCTATAGCTCATCCAAGGGCTATGGCTTTGCAGATACCTCAAAGGTAAAGAATGTTTCTGCGTCGGGCGGCGGTGCTCTCAGTGATGCTGTACAATTTACCGACACGGGATTTTCCAATACATTCAACGTGGATCTTCCCAATGGCCTTTACCGTGTGACTGTAACCCTCGGAAATACCACACGAACATCTGTTGCGGCAGAGGGCGTTCTCCAGATAATCAATATGACCGGAACAAATGCGATTGATACTATACTTATACCAATCACTGATGGTCAGCTCAACGTTATGGCAACCAACGGAAAGTCCGGTTATCCACATACCATCAGTGCTCTTGACATTGAATGGGTTTCAGCCGATACTCAGCTTCCGCCTACTGTATGGTTCTGCGGAGACTCCACAGTATGCAATTACTATCCTAAGGCGACCAGTGCACAGGCGGGCTGGGGTCAGGTGTTTGATCAGTATATAGACACCTCAAAGTGGCAGGTGCGCAATATGGCTGCAAGCGGACAGTATGCGGCAGGCTTTGTGAACGGCGGTCAGTTTGCACCTATAATGAAGTACGGCAAAGCCGGCGATGTTTATATCATCTCCATCGGTATCAATGATACCAACTACTCCAACAAAGATGAATATACAAAGGTCGTTACCGATATGGTGCAGCAGGCAAAGGCAAAGGGTATGCAGGTTATCCTTGTCAAGCAGCAGGGAAGAGCAGGCGATATGACCAATAACCCCAATCTTACCGGAAGGTGGTTCGGTACTCAGCTTGACGCTATTGGTGCAGCTGAGGGTGTTCAGGTAATTGATTTGTTTGTTCCTTTTCTGAACTATTGTAAATCTATCGGTCAGCAGGCTACATACGGTTTGTATATGCCCAATGACACGCTTCATCCTAACCGTCAGGGCGCAATGAAGCTTGCAGAAATCGCAGCATCCCAGATAGACCTTGGCAGCGGCTCTCATGGCAGCAGCTCTGAAACGGGTGCTGAAATAGACGAGAGCATGACCTTCATGCTGAAGAACGGCAACAGCGGTCTGTATATGACACTTGAGGCTGAGCCGGCAGACGGTACAAATGTAGTTCAGGCGGCTAATGCCGGAATAGACAAAGGTTATTCACTCTGGAAGGTAAAGGCTGCTGGCAACGGCTATTACTATATCCACAACTGTGCTGATGAAACCAAGCTTCTTGACCTGTATTACGGTTCTGCGGACAGCGGCACGAATATAGGTATATGGAGCGATACTGAGAGTGACGCTCAGCTTTTTAAGTTTATAGAGCAGGATAACGGAAGCTATGTGATCACAACAAAGGTCACTAAAGACGCAAGTGCTGTCGAAATAAAGGACGCCCTTACTGACAGCGGCGCAAATGTACAGCAGTGGGAAAGAAACGGTCATGCCTGCCAGACATGGTTTATTGAAGAAGCTGTTCAGTCCGCAGGTGAAGTGACAGTGGGTGATATGAATAATGATGGCAGGATAAATGTATTTGACTTGTCACTGATGAAAAAGCTGCTGGGCAGAGGTGATTCCACACGGAGAGAAAAACGCTGTGCAGATATCAACGCTGACGCTGAGGTAACAGCTGCGGACTGCAAGGCTCTTAACGAATATCTTACAGGCAAGGGCAAGCTCGGCAGTTTTGCAAGTGACAGCCAGTTGTACTATGCTGTTGATCAGGCGTACAGCAGCGGAATAGAAGAAACCTACAATGCAGGCTATAAGGCTGATGCCTATATCAATCTTGACAATGAGCAGGGCAGCTTTGTGGAGTGGATGGTAACAGTGCCTGCTGCCGGCAATTATCTCTGTACGTTCAATATTGCAAACGGAAGTGCCAACGACCGTGCCATGAAGATCGAGGTAAACAATGGAAAGGATTACTGGATACAGCCATTCCTTACAACATCTGCATGGACAGCATGGCAGGAGCGTGCAATAGTGCTGCCTCTTGTTGAAGGAGACAATATTATCCGTACAACCTCCAACACAGCAGAAGGCGGCCCCAATCTTGACTATATGCGTGTAGAATGGACAGATGAGCCTATAGCTGAAACCTATGTTCCAGAAGAAAAGCCGCCTGTAAATCCGCCTGTAACTGACAACAGCAATGCAATAACAATCTATATTGCCGGTGACTCAACAGTACAGACCTACAAGTCAAACTACGCTCCGCAGCAGGGCTGGGGCGCAATGCTGGGCAATTACTTTACTGATAATGTGACAGTATCAAACCACGCTATCGCAGGCAGAAGCTCCAAGAGCTTCTATGACAACGGCAGACTGGATTCAATTCTGAGTAATATTAAGAAGGGAGACTATCTCCTTATTCAGTTTGGCATCAATGACGGTGCTTATAACAAGCCTGAACGCTATGCGCCCACTTGTGGAAAGGTTCCCGGTACGGACGGAAGCTTCGAGTTCTATATGGCGAAGTATATTGAAGGTGCAAAGGCAAAGGGTGCAACTCCTGTGCTTATCACACCCACGCTGAGCCTTAAAAACAACAAAGACGGAAAGTTCGTAAACAGCTATACCAATTACGTTGATTCTGTCAAGAAGCTTTCAGCCTACTATAATGTTCCCTATATTGAGCTTAACGGGATCATGGTGGATCATTACAATAAGGTAGGCTATGATACTGCCTACACCTATCATATGTGTGCAACAGGAACTTCTGATATGACCCATTTTACTGAAACCGGCGCAAATGCAGTTGCTGGTCTTATCGCAAATGCGATCAAGGGAATGGGACTGGATATTTCAGGAAGAGTAAAGTAACAGCTCTGTATCCTCCCTTAATAAAGCTGCCGCAGTGTATAATAAGCTGCGGCAGCTTTATTTTAACATCAGATACAATGGCTGAATCTGTAAATTTTATGGAGCAATACTTCATTTACTTTTTAAGCGCTGTGAGGTATTATCTTATCAGAATACAAAACTGGCTTTCGTATTCAGATATTTCCCCTATATAAGCTGTCCGTACAAAGAGACAGCTTCTTTTTTTGCAATGAGCCGGTAGGAATGTGTATTTTGCTGTAATGTGTACATTTGATTAAAAGTTGGAAAACATTAAGATAAACAGCTTGAAATTATGGCGTATTCTGGTATAATATAGTTTTATAGCTTTATTGATTTTTTAAGGATGTGGTATGAAAAATGAGAATGTTTCTTGCTGTACTTATATGTAAGATAATGAAACTGTTTCTGGGAATCATCGGACGAGGCAGCTCGCTTCCGGGTGAGGTCGCACTGAAGGTATTTCCCGATGTTCTTAGTCATGTTAAGCTGCCGGAGCAGGTAATTGCGGTTACAGGCAGCAACGGTAAGACCTCTACTATTGAGATGATCGCTCAGGTCATGACAAATGCAGGTAAGAAAACCGTATTCAACAAGGAAGGCTCCAACCAGATAGCTGGTGTTGCTACGATAATTCTTTCTCAGTGCAATATGAGAGGCAGGATGGACGCCGATGTTCTTCTGCTGGAGTCAGATGAGAGATACGCTAAATTCTCCTTCAAGTATTTTGCACCTACACATTATGTTATCACCAACCTTTACCGTGACCAGCTTACAAGAAATGCTCATCCTGAGTGGGTTTACAGAAGCGTCAAGGACAGCATCAGGGATGAGTCTGTGCTTATCCTCAATGCAGACGACCCGCTGGTGTCCCTTTACGGCTTTGAGAGGGAGAATACAGTATGGTTCGGTATGGACAGGCAGGAGTTCAGTACTGATACAAATACGGGCATATACAATGACGGCAGATACTGTCCCAACTGCAAGAAGCCCATGGAGTATGAATACTATCACTACAATCATATCGGCAGCTACAATTGCAGTGCCTGCGGTCATAAGAAGAATGATACTGCATTTACAGTAACTGACGCTGACCTTGTCAATGGCGTAATAACTATAAACGGCAAGTACAGAATAACTCTTGCATTCAAGAGCATCTACAATGTGTACAACATACTGGCGTGCTTTACAGCCTGCTCGCTGGCAGGTATAGAGCCTCAGCTCATATGCGACAGTATTTCAGACTATATCCTGAAAAACGGCAGAGTCGTTCAGTACAGGCTTGGCGTCAACGAGGGTACGTTCCTTGTGTCGAAGCATGAAAATTCAGTTTCCTATGACCGTTCGCTGGAATATATCGTAAGGCAGAATAAGCCCTGCGCTGTTATCATAATAGTAGACGCTGTAAGCCGCCGCTACTCTACCGGCGAAACAAGCTGGCTGTGGGATATTGATTTCGGTATGCTCCGCAGTGACTGCGTTGAGCATATCTATCTTCTTGGCGGACACGCAAAGGATCTTGAGACAAGATTTTCCTACACTGATATCGACAGCGGAAAGATAACGGTGAACGAGGATATAAACGAGGCTGCTGATATTATTGCAAAGACAAAGTACGAAAAGCTTTATACAGTAACCTGCTTTTCTGATAAGGAAAAGTTCCTGTCAAAGACAGAGATCATAAATGAGGAAAGGAGCTGACGATATGAAAATTCTTCACCTGTATCACGATCTGATGAATCTTTACGGCGAATATGCAAATGTTTCAGCTCTTGAAAGAAAGCTTCAGGAAAAGGGCGCAGATGTAAGTATTGACCGCCTTTCCATAGGCGATGAGATATCCGCTGGGGATTATGATTTTATCTATATCGGTTCTGGTACTGAGCTTAACCAGAAGGCGGCTCTGGAGGATATAAGACGACTGTCTGCCGATATCCGCACTGCACTTGAAAAGGGTGCGGTGGTGCTTGCTACGGGTAACGCATTTGAGCTTTTCGGCAGAAGCATCACTGACTATCAGGGAAAGCAGTATGATGGTCTGGGATTCTTTGATTTTACTGTTACGGAAATCGACAAGCGTACCGTTGAGGATGTAAAGTGTACGTGCAGCCTTGTAGATGGCGATGTGATCGGTTTCATAAACAAGGCAAGCGAGATAGAGGGCATAACAGAGCCGTTTTTTGCAGTTGCCAAGGAATGCGGAAACTGCAGGGGCGAATGTACTGAGGGTATAGTATCCGGCAGCTTTTACGGCACACATATCATCGGACCGCTGCTTATAAGAAATCCTCAGATCTGCGAGTATTTCGCACAGCTGATTCTCGGCAGGGAATAAGTTCTGTTTCATTTGTAAACGATATGACCACGCACCTTCGGGCTGCGTGGTTTTTGTTTTTTGGAGACACCGGACAACAGGAGAGCAATATTCTCAGATTTTTTTGTCAATTTCAGAAAGTTTTTGTTGCATTCCTATACATTTTGTGCTATAATATAAAAAGAACCGCATGGACAAGCGTATGCGGAAATAATATGCCTCGGAGGTTAATTATGGCAAGAACAGTACAAGAGCTTATGGATATGATCAAGGATAATGACATCCAGATGATCGACTTTAAAATCGTAGATATCAACGGACAGTTCCGTCACGTTACGATCCCTGCAGGTCAGTTCAATGAACAGACTCTGACAGAGGGTATCGGCTTTGACGCATCCAACTATGGCTATGCAGTAGTTGAAAAGAGCGACATGGTATTCATTCCCGATCTGGATACAGCTCTGGTCGATCCCTTCTGCGGAGTTCCTACTCTGTCTATCACTGGTAACGCAATGGTCATCGACTATCCGGAGAACCGTCCCCTTGACCAGTATCCGAGAAATATCGTTCTGGCAGCAGAGCAGTACATGAAGGATACAGGCATTGCTGATACAATGCTCATCCTGCCGGAATTTGAATTTCATCTGTTTGACGACGCTGGATGGTCTGTTACTCCGGAAAAGATCTCCATGCACGTTGATACATCACAGGCTTACTGGAACAGCGATACAGAGGGCAAGGGCTGCGTAGTAGCTCATCAGAAGAATTACCACGTTGCAAAGCCC
>JAZNOB010000268.1:0-4924 GCA_045580565.1 Ruminococcus sp. | reverse complement strand
TCATCGTTACCAGGAATAACGTAATCAACGTCATCAGGGTCACAATTTGTATCTACGATTGCAACGATCGGAATACCGAGTTTCTTAGCTTCAGCAACAGCAATCTTTTCCTTACGTGGGTCAACGATGAAGAGTGCACCTGGGAGCTTCTTCATTGTCTTGATACCGCCGAGGTACTTTTCGAGCTTTTCGATTTCGAGCTGGAGCTTAACAACTTCCTTTTTAGGGAGAAGGTTGAATGTACCATCTTCTTCCATCTGGTGGAGCTGTTCAAGTCTCTTGATTCTTCTCTGGATTGTCTTGAAGTTTGTCATCATACCGCCGAGCCATCTTGCGTTTACATAGTGAACGCCTGCACGGATAGCTTCTTCCTTAACGGAATCGCCAGCCTGCTTCTTTGTACCTACAAAGAGAACAGAGTCGCCGTTTGCAGCAACGTCGCGGATGAACATGTAAGCTTCATCCAGCTTCTTTACTGTCTTCTGCAGGTCGATGATATAGATGCCGTTTCTTTCTGTGAAGATGTACTGTGCCATCTTCGGGTTCCATCTTCTGGTCTGGTGACCGAAGTGTACGCCAGCTTCTAAGAGCTGCTTCATTGATACTACGCCCATTGTGTAGTCCTCCTAAAATATTGGTTTTTTGCCCTCCGCCCGATTTGACTCATGTGCAACCTACAGCTGTAAGCACCAACACACAAAAACCGAACGTGCGAATTGCTTTAATATTATACCATATTTCCCATATCATTGCAAGCAAAACACACGGATACGTGTAACCAAACTTTCCGAACCAACGCTATTATTTATTGTGCAGTCTGCACATATCAGCAGAATTTTCAATAGAAACCAGTATAACATCCTTCCCTATAAGTCTTATCATACTGTTGGGGATACAGAGTCGTTCCCTTTTTCCGAATATTCCCAATATACACGGTTTTCCATATAGGATGATTCCTGTAACTGCCGAGGTTTTTGTGTCTATGCTTATGTCGTCTGCAAGTCCCAGATTTTCGCCGTTTACTATGTTGATTACATCCTTCGATCTAAGCTCTGTCAGACTGCATATCATTTTATCGACCTCCTGACAAATTATATGTCAGGATAATTTACCTCATACAAAAAACTGCACAGCCATAAAAGCTGTGCAGTCACAATAAATCTTACTTCTTCGCCATAGCGTCCTTAACAGTTGCAGCGATATTGTCAGCGCACAGACCGAATTCCTTCAGCAGGTCTGCTGCCGGACCGGAATAACCGTACTGGTCATTTACACCGATCTTTACAACCGGAACAGGCTTGTTCTCTGTAACAACATCTGCTACAGCACTGCCCAGACCGCCGATAACGCTGTGCTCTTCAACAGTCACAATAAGACCTGTCTCAGCAGCTGCCTTGATGATGATATCCTTGTCGATAGGCTTGATCGTATGGATATTGATAACTCTTGCATCAATGCCGTCAGCTTCAAGCTGCTTTGCAGCCTCAACAGCCTCGGAAACCATCAGACCTGATGCAATAATAGTAACATCCTTGCCGTCTCTCAGAGTAATGCCCTTGCCAAGCTCGAACTTGTATGTCTCAGCATCGTTGAAAATCGGAGCTGCAAGTCTGCCGAAACGCAGATATACAGGGCCGTCGAAGTTGATTGCCGCTTCAACTGCTGCTCTTGCTTCAACGTCATCTGCCGGATTGATGATAGTCATACCCGGAATTGTACGCATGAGAGCAATGTCCTCGTTGCACTGATGTGTTGCGCCGTCCTCGCCTACGGAGATACCTGCGTGAGTTGCGCCGATCTTTACATTCAGGTGAGGATAACCGATGGAGTTACGAACGATCTCGTAAGCTCTGCCTGCTGCAAACATTGCGAATGTGCTTGCAAAGGGAACCTTGCCTGCCGCTGCAAGACCTGCTGCAACACCCATCATATTTGCTTCTGCGATACCGCAGTCAAAAAATCTTTCCGGACAAGCCTTCTTGAAAACGCCTGTCTTGGTAGCTGCTGCAAGGTCAGCGTCAAGAACTACCAGATCCGGATATTTATCAGCCAGTGCAGCCAGTGCTTCGCCGTAGCTTTCTCTGGTTGCCTTCTTCATTACATCTGCCATATTTTAACCCTCCAGTTCGCTGAGCTGTGCAGTGAGTTCTGCCATTGCCTTGTCGTATTCTTCCTTGTTGGGAGCCTTACCGTGCCAGCCAACCTGATTTTCCATAAAGGATACACCCTTGCCCTTTGTGCTCTTCTGAACAATTGCTACCGGCTTGCCTACGATAGTTTCTGCTTCATTGAATGCTGCTTCGATGGAATCAAAATCATGAGCATCCATTGTGATAACGTGCCAGCCGAATGCAGCAAACTTATCAGTAATAGGCTCAGGTGAGCATACCTCTGTAATAGGTCCGTCGATCTGGAGACCGTTGTTGTCAACGATAGCTACCAGATTATCAAGCTTGTAGTGAGCTGCGAACATTGCTGCTTCCCAAACCTGACCTTCTTCGATCTCGCCGTCGCCAAGGATAGCATAAACCTTGTATGCAGCATTGTCAAGCTTTCCAGCCAGCGCCATGCCGCAAGCTGTGGATATACCCTGACCCAGTGAACCGCTGGACATATCTACACCAGGGATATGGATACAGGGGTGACCCTGAAGCAGTGCGCCGATATGACGGAGGCTCTTCAGTTCCTCATACGGGAAAAAGCCTCTCTGTGCAAGTACAGAGTAGAGACCAGGGGCACAGTGACCCTTTGAGAGAACCAGTCTATCTCTGTCAGGCATATCAGGATTCTGAGGATCTACGTGCATCTTAGCGAAATACAGATAGGTCAGCAGATCGCTGATCGACATAGAACCGCCCGGATGACCGGACTTTGCGTTGAATGTACCTTCTACTACACCCATACGCACCTTGCAGGCTGTAGCCTGCAGCTGTTTTTTTGTTGTTACATCCATTGTAAAACCTCCATTATATTTGAATTTTGGATTCAATGACTGAAATAAACTCGGCAATTGCGCCATCATCGCAGGAAGCATTCAGCACTATATCTGCCGCTTCCTTGACGCATTCCTGAGCATTTGACGGAGCTGCGCCTAAATCGGCATTTCCTACAAGCTCCGCATCATTATGATAATCACCGGCAGCTGCAAAGGTGAGCTTTTCCTCGGAGAGAATATCCCTCAGCACATTAAGAGCACTTCCCTTTGAAGTACCATCCGGCAGCATCTCATAGAATATATCATCAGACCTTACAAAAGTGACTCCATCAAATGATTCTTCCGCTGCAAATTCAGCAAGCTTTGAAATATTTTCGGGACTCATGGCAAAAAGTATCTTCAGCCATTCTCCCTTCGGCACTTCGTCAATATTGCAGTATACAGGCGGAACTGTGCAGTAATTTGCATGATCCTCCTCATGGGCATTCATTTTTACTATATATGTCCCGTCTGGTCTGAGAACCTCTGCACCAACCTGCGGGAAGGCATTAAATATACGCAAAGCATAATCATATGCACCTTCAGGAAGCGGTGAAGTGTACAGTATCTTGTCATTTTTGGGATCATAGATACAAGAGCCGTTATAGAGAATAACAGGATCAGCTATTTCAAGCTCCTCGATATATCTGACAGCAGTCTGAAGTGTTCTTCCGGTAGCAATTGAGAATCTTCCGCCGTTATTTCTGAATCTTTCTATAGCATCAATATTATCTGGACAGATAGATTTATCAGTTGAAAGAAGCGTCCCGTCAAGATCTGTCATAAGGAAAACCCTGTCAATTGATTCAAACATAAAATTCTCCTTTCATCGGAAGCTCAGTTTCCTGAGAACATCCTCGAAATAGTCAGGCAGCGGACTTGTAAACTCCATATACTCCTGCTTTACGGGATGTATAAAGCCTATTTTACCGGCATGAAGGCACTGACCTTCAATCCCCTTGAAAGCACTTCCGTAAACATCATCGCCCAGTATAGGATGCCCCATATGGGACAGGTGTACTCGTATCTGATGTGTGCGACCGGTTTCAAGACGAAGCTTCAGATGAGTCCAGCCGCTGTATTCAGTGACTACTTCATAGTGGGTAACCGCATTTTTACTGTTATGCGGAGTTACGCACATCTTTTTCCTGTCAACAGGATGCCTGCCTATGGGCGCATTTATTGTACCTGTCTGTTCTCTAAGGCGCCCCCTGCACACAGCCTGATACTCTCTTGTAAAGGTATGAGCCTGAATCTGTTCAGAAAGTCCAAGGTGAGCTGTATCATTTTTAGCCACCATAAGAAGTCCGCTTGTAAGCTTGTCAATACGGTGGACGATTCCGGGACGTATTACACCGTTTATGCCGGAAAGTCTGTCGCCGCAGTGATACAGAAGTGCATGGACAAGTGTTCCGGTGTAATTACCCGGTGCAGGATGGACGACCATTCCCTTGGGCTTGTTTACAACCAGCAGGTCGTCATCCTCATATACGATATCAAGCGGAATATTTTCCGGCTCAAGCTCCATCGGTACAGCGTCCGGCAGTTCGATTGTAACCTCGCTTCCGGCTATAGCCTTATCGCTTTTTGAGGCAGGCTTGCCGCATACCAAAACCTTTTTATCCTTGATAATACCCTGAACTGCTGAACGTGTAAGTGACAGCTCATCCTGTTCAGAAAGCCATTTATCAAGACGTATGCCTGAAGCACTCTCAGGTACATTCAGTGTTATAACCTCAGGCATTTTCTATTTTCACCTCAGGTTCGGCTTCAGCAGCCTTCTGAGCATTTTCCTTTGCAGTGATCTTAGGATCAATGAAAAGGATATAGAAAATGAACAGCCCTATACCTATAACAACGCAGCAGTCAGCGAAATTGAAGATAGCAAAGTCGAAGAACTTGACTTCCAGATAGTCGATAACCAGTCCGCCTCTGAAAAGACGGTCAATG
>JAZNOB010000267.1:0-7586 GCA_045580565.1 Ruminococcus sp. | reverse complement strand
CTTTTCGGTTTTGCCCATCTTGCGGCCGTCATGGGTGAGCAGCAGCTGGAAGGTGCAGGCGAAGGCGCTCTCGCGCTCCTTGCGGCGGATGAGGTCCGCGCCGCCGAGCATGTTGCTCCACTGGTCGTTACCGCCCATCTGCAGGCGGCAGCCGTAGCGCTTGAACAGCTCGAGGAAGTCGTAGCTCTGCATGAGCATGTAGTTGAATTCAAGGAAGGTCAGGCCGCGCTCCAGACGCTGCTTGTAGCATTCGGCCGTCAGCATGCGGTTGACGGAGAAGTGCGCGCCGATATCGCGGATGAAATCGATATAACCGGCATTGCGCAGCCAGTCGGCGTTGTTGACGATCAGCGCCTTGTCGTCGCCAAACTCGATAAAGCGGGACATCTGCTTTTTGATGCAGGAGACGTTATGGTCGATGGTTTCGACGGTCATCATCTTACGCATATCGGTCTTGCCTGTAGGGTCGCCGATCATAGCTGTAGCTGTACCCAGCAGAGCGATAGGCTTATGACCGTGCATCTGCATATGCTTCATGAGGATAAGCTGGATGAAGTGACCTACATGGAGGCTGTCAGCTGTAGCGTCGAAGCCGATGTAGAAAGCCACCTTTTTATTGTCGATAAGATCACGGATCTCATCCTCATGAGTAGTCTGCGCAACCAGACCTCTTCTTTTCAGTTCTTCAAAAAATGTCATTGTATATACTCCTTTTCTGTTTCGCCGGAAAATAAACAAGCCTCCGGCTTCATATTTGCCAGAGGACGATGCTTTTCACCGTGGTACCACCTCAGTTTATCAGACGCTTTCACAGCACACGCCTGACCTCGAAACGCTTTAACGGGCGCACCCGTGCTCTCCTACTGCAATGTTCAGAAAGCCAGCTCAGGGATGTATTCACAATGCGCCGCTGCTCCTTGCACCAACCGGAGCTTCTCTGTGCCGGCGTTGGACTGCTACTTCTTCCCGTCAACGCTTTTTTATCATTTTACCACACCTTTTAGCTCTTGTCAAGGGCTGTGATACAAAAATTCTCTCCTGTATCCATCCGGAATCTGTCTTGTACCTATTGACACGGGGACTGATATTTTGTACAATATAAATACAACACTACTTTATTATAGTAAGGAGTTATCTATTATGCAAGGAACATTTACACTTAACAGAAAAGCTATTGCAATGAAAGCCGCCATTTCAGCTGCCGCTGCTGCAGCAGCGGTGATCCTGCCTCAGTTATTCCATGCCATCGGTACGATTTCAGGAACAGGCGCATCTGTAGGAAGTGCACTGCTGCCCATGCACCTTCCGGTCATACTCTGCGGGTTTATAGCCGGACCTGCCGCCGGACTTATTGCAGGCATCCTCAGTCCTCTTGTAAGCTTTATGATATCAGGTATGCCATCTGCTGTCATACTTCCGTTTATGGTTCTGGAGCTTGGCGCATACGGTCTTGTATCGGGACTTCTGAGTAAAACCAGACTCAATACATTCGCTTCACTTATCATAACTCAGCTCTCAGGAAGGCTCGTCCGTGGAGCTGCTGTACTCGTCTCCGTATATGCTCTCGGCAGTACCGCACTTACCGCTGCTGCTGCGTACACCTTCATCCTTGAAGGAATTTTCGGAATCATTATTCAGTGGGCGATCGTTCCTGCTGCTGTAAGCCGTATGGAGGTTCTGAAGAAGCATTATGAGTGACATCCTTACAGCTAAAAGGCTGCTTTGCGAAAACGGGTCGACCTGCGTACTGTGCAAAGGCTCTGACATAGTAACAAGTAAAGTCTCCGGAATCTCTCCGGTGCTTGACCTTATCCTTGAAGGGCGTGAGCTTCGGGGATATTCGCTTGCTGATAAGATAGTGGGAAAAGCTGCGGCGCTGCTGTTCGTATATGCCGGCATAAGCGCTGTCCATGCACAGGTGCTCAGCCAAAAGGGTGCTGAAGTGCTCCGGAAATACGGCATACCTTATACCTATGATAAAATGACTGAATACATCATCAACCGCAGGGGAACAGGTATATGTCCCATGGAGGATGCTGTAATGAACATAACTGAACCGGAGGCTGCATTACAGGCGATATATGAACGCCGGGAGCAGCTGAGAAAGGAGAATGCAAAATGAAAAAATTAGGCTTTGGCTTTATGAGACTTCCTCTGCTGAACGGAGAAGATCCCGCAAGCTTCGACAAGGAGCAGATATGCCGCATGGTGGACACCTTCCTTGAAAGAGGCTTTACCTATTTTGATACGGCTTATATGTACCACAGCTTCAAGAGCGAGAATGTCATCAAGGAGGTTCTGGTTGACAGATATCCGAGAGAAAGCTTCGTGCTTGCGTCCAAGCTCCCTACCATGTTCCTGAAAGAAAAGGAGGATATGGAGAGGATATTCACCGAACAGCTCCAGAAAACAGGTGCAGGCTTCTTCGACTATTACCTGCTCCACAATCTGAATGTCAGCCATTATGAAATCGCTGAAAGACTGGGGGCGTTCCAGTTTGCACAGGAGAAGAAGGCTGCCGGACTTGTGAAGAAGGTGGGTTTTTCCTATCATGACGATGCTGTTCTTCTGGACAGGATACTTACCGAGCATCCGGAAGTTGAATTTGTTCAGCTTCAGATAAACTATCTTGACTGGGAAAATGAAAGCGTTCAGTCGCGTCTTTGCTGGGAGACTGCAAGAAAGTACGGCAAGGATGTTATCGTGATGGAGCCTGTCAAGGGCGGCACTCTTGCGTCAGTTCCTGCACGTGCTGAAAGACTTCTGAAGTCACGTGAGCCTCATATGTCCGTGCCTTCATGGGCAGTACGCTTCGCTGCAAGCCTTGAGGGAGTTATAATGGTTTTAAGCGGCATGAGCAATATGGAGCAGCTCCTTGACAATACCGGATACATGGAGGATCTCAAGCCTCTCACCGAAGATGAAAAGGCTGTCTGCATGGAGGTTACTGATATAATAAACTCTACCATTACCATACCCTGCACCTCATGCCGGTACTGTACAGACGGATGCCCTATGAACATACCCATCCCTGACTATTTCAATCTTTTCAATGCGGAACAGCAGGAGGTAGAAAAGCCCTTTACTGTACAGGGCGTATACTACGAGAATCTCACCGAAAAATACGGTAAGGCTTCTGACTGCATTGAATGCGGACAGTGCATGGAGCAGTGTCCTCAGCATATTGACATTATCCACTTCCTTAAATGCGTTGCCGAAGCCTTTGAGGACTGAGAACGGAGGTAAATATGAAGCTTCTGATAAAGAACGGTCTTGTGATAAATGTTTTCACCGGCGAGATAGAGCCGCAGAATATCCTCATTGAGGACGGCATTATTCTCGGTACAGGCGACTATGACGACGCTGACGCTGATGTGATCCATGACGTAGACGGAAGATATGTCTGCCCCGGATTCATCGACGGTCATATCCACATCGAAAGCACCATGCTTATGCCCCATGAGCTTGCGAAAGCCGCTATTGCTCACGGTACGACTGCGATCGTAGCCGACCCTCATGAGATAGCCAACGTATGCGGCACGGACGGTCTGAGATTCATGCTCAGAGCAAGCGAGGGCATCCCTATGACAGTTTATATGATGCTGCCATCATGCGTTCCGTCTACACCCTTTGATGAAGCCGGAGCTGTCCTTGAAGCCGAGGATCTGCTGTCATTCTACCGCTATCCGAGAGTTCTGGGTCTGGGCGAGATGATGAACTATCCTGCTGTGCTTGCTGAGGATGAACGAGTGCTCAGGAAGATCCGTGACGCCCATCAGGCAGGCAGGACTGTAAACGGTCATGCGCCTATGCTTACCGGACGTGACCTTGATAAGTATATCGCATCCGGAATAAACGACGACCATGAATGCTCTACCGCAGAAGAAGCCATTGAGCGCATCCGCAAGGGTCAGTGGGTCATGATACGTGAGGGCACAGCTGCAAGAAATCTTGAAGCTCTCCTGCCGCTTTTCGATCCGGTATATTCACACCGCTGCATTCTCGTCACCGACGACCGCCATCCTGCCGACCTGCTTCATGAGGGTCACATTGACAGCATTATCCGCAAGGCTTCCGAAGCAGGAAGATCGCCTGTTACCGGAATCCAGATGGCAACCATTCAGGCTGCCCAGTGCTTCGGCTTAAAAGGCGTAGGTGCGATCGCTCCGGGCTATGCTGCCGATATTCTGGTTCTCGACAGTCTCAACAAGGTTCAGATATCCGACGTGTACTACAGAGGAAAGAAGGCTGCTGAAAACGGTATCGTGCTTCCCTTTGAAGTTCCCGATATCCCTAAGGCACTCAGAGACAGCGTTCTCGGTTCATTTAATATGGCGGTAATTTCACCGAAAAACTTTGAGATATCACACACCGGAAAAACAAGAGTTATCGGCGTGCTGGAGGGTCAGCTCATAACTGATGAGCTTATCATGGACGTAAACGGTATTGATACAGAGCGTGATATACTGAAGCTGGCTGTCATTGAACGCCATAAGAATACAGGGCATATGGGTATCGGCTATATCAAGGGGATCGGCATGAAGTCGGGTGCGATCGCCTCGTCCGTTTCCCACGACTCACACAATCTTATCGTCATCGGTACGAATGAAAAGGACATGGCATATGCAGCAAACCGCATCCGTGAGATAGGCGGCGGCAATGTCGTCGTAAAGGACGGACGTGTTCTTGCTGAAATGCCCCTGCCCGTTGCCGGTCTTATGAGCACTCTCTCCGCTGAGGAGGCGGCACGGCAGAACGCTGCTGTACGAAAGGCTGTATATGATCTTGGCGTGCCTGAGGGCATTGAGCCATTCATGAACATGGCGTTCGTAAGCCTGCCGGTAATACCTCACCTGAAAATGACTACCCTCGGTCTTGTGGACGTGGATAAGCAGGAGCTTGCAGCGCTTTCTGCCGGTGAATAATTATCCGCTGTTCACAGAAAAGTCCTTGTATTTTATAGAACGCTAAGGTATAATTATATAATATTCCCGAATAAATAATACCCGAAAGGAAGATCCATAATGAAAAACAAAATCGCATTATTCGCAGCAAGCGCAATGCTCTGCACAGCTCTCACAGCCTGCGGAGGTCCTGCTGCCAACACTGTATTCTCTATTGACGACCTTACCGGCAAGACAATCGGCACACAGCTGGGCACTACCGGCTATATTTATGCCTGCGATGTTGAGGACGCAACTGTTGAGCCTTATAATAAGGGCGCAGACGCTGTTCAGGCTCTGAAGCAGGGCAAGCTTGACGCTGTTATCATCGACAGCGAGCCTGCAAAGGTTTTCGTTGAAAAGAACGATACACTTATGATACTTGACGAGCCGTTTGTTGAGGAAGAATACGCTATTGCCTACAAGAAGGGCAATGACGAGCTGGGCGATAAGATCGACGCTGCTCTCACTCAGCTGAAGGAGGACGGTACTCTGGATGAGATCGTTGCTCACTGGATAGGCGATGAGGCAGATCAGGCTGCCTATGTTCCGGACGAAACCGTTGTACGTGATCAGGGTACTCTGGTAATGGCTACAAATGCTGAATTCCCGCCCTATGAAAGCATGAACGAGGGCGAGATCGTAGGCGTTGACGTTGATATGATGAATGCTGTATGCGATATTCTGGGCATGGAGCTTGAAATTGAGAATATGGAATTTGATTCCATCATCGCAGCTGTAGATTCCGGCAAGGCAGATGTAGGCGTTGCAGGTCTTACAGTTACCGAGGGCCGTCTCAAGAACGTATCATTCACACAGGGCTACACAACCTCCAAGCAGGTTATCATCGTTCGCAAGGACTGATGGCCGGAGAGGAGCTTATACGTGGATTTTTTCAGTGTATTCGCTCAGAAATTCTATGACACCTTTATCGTCGAAAACCGCTGGAAGTATCTGACAGACGGTCTGCTTACCACTCTGCAGATAACCTTCTTAGCTGTAATATTCGGCATGGTTCTGGGATTTCTGATCGCAATTATCCGTGCAACTCATGACAAGACAGGAAAGTTTAAATTCCTCAATGTCCTCGCTAAAATCTATCTTACCGTTATCAGAGGCACGCCTGTTGTTGTACAGCTGCTTATCATTTACTTTGTAATATTCGCCTCTGTCAACATTGATAAAACATTCGTGGCGGTGCTTGCGTTCGGACTTAACTCCGCCGCATATGTTGCGGAGATCGTCCGTTCCGGTATCATGTCCATTGACAAGGGACAGTTCGAGGCAGGCATGAGCCTTGGTCTCAACTACCGCAGGACTATGATAACTATTATTCTTCCGCAGGCTTTCAAGAATGTTCTGCCTGCACTGGCAAATGAATTTATCGTGCTTCTGAAGGAAACATCCGTTTCAGGTTACATCGCCCTTGCAGATCTTACAAAGGGCGGAGATATCATCAGAAGCGATACCTACGAGGCTTTCCTGCCTCTCATTGCAGTAGCTGTTATTTATCTGGTGATGGTAATGATCCTTACAGCACTGGTATCAAAGCTGGAAAGGAGGCTTGGAAAGAGTGATAGAAGTTAGTAATCTCGATAAATACTTCGGCAAGCTTCATATCCTGAAGGGCATCTCAACAAATATCAGCAAGGGTGAGAAGGTCGTTATCATCGGGCCGTCAGGCTCAGGTAAGAGTACATTCCTGCGCTGCCTGAACAGACTGGAAACTCCCACATCCGGCAGCATCATGTTTGATGGTCAGGAGCTTACTTCGATGAAGGACAAGGAGCTGTATGCTGTCCGTGAGAAAATGGGCATGGTTTTCCAGCATTTCCATCTTTTTCCGCATCTGACTATCAAGAAAAATATCACGCTTTCTCCTGTAAAGCTGAAGATCATGACTCAGGCTGAGGCTGACGCAAAAGCCGATGAGCTTCTGAGAAAGGTCGGTCTTTCCGATAAGGCTGACAGCTACCCGTCGCAGCTTTCCGGCGGTCAGAAGCAGAGAATTGCTATTGCAAGAGCACTGGCAATGAATCCGGAGGTAATGCTTTTTGACGAGCCTACTTCCGCACTCGACCCTGAAATGGTAGGCGAGGTTCTGGAGCTCATGAAGGAGCTGGCTGCCGAGGGCATGACTATGGTGGTCGTAACTCACGAAATGGGCTTTGCACGTGAGGTAGCTTCACGTGTGATGTTTATGGATGAAGGCAGGATAATGGAGGAAAATTCTCCGGCGGAATTTTTCGGAAATCCGCAGAATCCGAGACTCCGTGACTTTCTCTCGAAGGTGCTGTGATGGATTACAGAGTATGCTTATACAATAATCTCACCGACGAATCAAAGACTGTACGAAATATAGTTTTCGTGGAAGAGCAGGGATTTGTCGATGAGTTCGACGAGACTGACGCCATTGCATGGCACGCAGTCATCTATGACGGCGAAAAGCCTCTGGCAACCGGACGGGTATTTCACGACAGTCCGGATGTATACCACATCGGGCGGGTCGCTGTGATAAAGGAATACCGTTCCAGAGGCGTTGGCAGAATGGTGATGAACGCTCTGGAGGAAAAGGCGAAAGAGCTTGGAGCGAAAGCTGTTACACTGTCCGCACAGTGTCAGGCAGAGGGGTTCTACACAGCG
>JAZNOB010000266.1:0-9780 GCA_045580565.1 Ruminococcus sp. | reverse complement strand
GAGTATAAATAATTTAGTCAAGGCTATGGAGATGGGTATTGTTTCAAGAGAAACCAAGCAGCGTTTTGATGAACTGGAAGCTCAGAGGACGGAACTTGAAACGGATATAATCAAGCAGGAAATCCAAGAGGAGATAATTACAAGAGAGCAGGTAGTGGAATGGCTGAAAGAGATGAAAAGGCTCGACCTTTCATTGGATGACAGTAAACGCAAACTTGTAGACACTTTTGTAAATTCAGTTTATCTGTACGATGACAAGGTTGTCATCATCTTTAATTGCAGGGAAGGGGCGAGTACACTCGCCCTTGCTTTGGACGATACTTCGGCTTGTATGCGAATTGGGGAGCCAGATTTAAAAGTGCGGACATTGAAAAATGTCCGGACTTTTTGTTTCTATAAAAAATCTGCGCTGAAATCACAATGTTCTTGAATCTCCGGATGAAATGTGCTATACTATATATAATAGGAAGATCTGCACAGCAGATCAGAAAATATGCACGGGAATCATCAAAAAAGGAGGTTCTGTTATGAAATCATACGTAAAGCTTACTGCTGCCGCTGCTGCAGCTGTCCTGACATTTGCAGCTGTACCGTCCGTTACTCAGGCGGACAGCACAAGAGAGGTACTCGTCACAAACACCGAGGAGCTTATTGCAGCTCTTGCCGACGCTCAGGCTGGTGATGAGATCATCCTCAGAGAAGGCATTTACCAGAATGATGAATGGTTAGGTGAATGGGCGGCATTTTATGCGATAGCAAGCGGCACCCCTGAAGCTCCCATCATCATCCGCAGTGAGGATCCGGAGAAGCCTGCCACTATCAGCGGCGTGACTCAGGAGAACAAGGTTGCGCTTAAAATTATAGGAAGCTGCTGGGAAATACGTGACCTGAAGGTATGCGAAGCAGCAAAAGGCATCTTCCTTCAGCAGTCCGAAAACAGCGTCATTTCCGGCTGCGAGGTCTATAATATAGGTCAGGAGGCAATACACATCATCGACAACAGCTCCTATAATCTGGTTGAGAATTGCTACGTACACGACGCAGGAACAACTACGCCAAAATACGGCGAGGGCGTATATATAGGCAGTGCCAAAAATGCAACTGATTACGGATTCGAATGTCATTACAACACTGTAAGGGGCTGTACATTCGGTCCGAATATTGCCGCTGACCATGTGGATATCAAGGAATATACCATCGGCAATGTCGTCGAGGAATGCACCTTTGACGGTACCGGTATGAAGGGCGAAAACGGCGGCAACAGCTTTGTTGAGGTCAAGGGAAACAACTGCATCATCCGTAACAATACAGGCTACCGGAACGGCTGCGAAGAGGTACTATATGCCTTCGACGCAAATGTTCAGCTTGAGGGCTGGGGTCAGAATAACAAGATCTACGACAACACCCTTTATATGGACACCACTGACTGCTATATATTCAAGGAATGGAACTGCGCTGCCGAGGTTTTCCGCAACACCGCAGAGCCTGAGGGGGTTACCTATTCCGGAAACAAGACGCTGCAGGTTCTCGGCTACGAGCTTGCCGGCGACGCTAATGAGGATGGTCTCATTGATATGACAGATATCAGGCGTATGCAGGACTTTACCCTTGGCAGAGATGTAAGCCATATCTCAAAGGATAATTCAGATATGGACGCCGACTCTCAGCTGAATGTACTGGATCTGTGCATGATGAAAAAGCAGATAAAGCAAAGCAGCGATGTTTCTCCGAAGATATCGGTTTCATTCACTCAGGAGGATGCCGGCAAGTGGCGTATGTGCAACGGTCTTGGCGGAAGAACACTGACCTTTACACTTTCAGCTGAAGCAGGCAACCGCATGAACATGGGATGGGGATACTGGGATCCCAATACAGCAAACGACGACGGAACTACCGGCAAATGGAATCAGCTCTCTCTTGGCACAGTAAATCTTGACGAAAACGGCGAGGCAAGCATTACCGTAGAGCTTCCGGCGGATGTCACAAGCGTTGCACTTCAGGTTTATGATTACCTTAACGACAGTGGAAAACTTGACAAGGGCGAGGTCACACTCGTAAAGGCACTCACGGAATAACTGCCATTTTGAAAAAATGGCTAAAAATGCCATAAACTTGCTACGATATGCAATTAACTTTCTCTCGTAAAAATGGTATAATAAAATACAACAGGTCACGAGAAATATAGGCAAATCATCAAGCGGTACGCCTTGCGGCGCTGCATGAAGGAACGCCTTGATTCTCATATAACACTATTTTTGCTTTACTGGGAGGAATGACAATGAAAAACTTCAGACGAATCAGACAGGCTATCATCCTGTCACTGGTCATGCTTATGGCGTGGATGCTGCCGCTGTTCGGCGGAACTATGCCTGCAATGAGCATAACCGCAGACGCTGCATCCGTTGACTATCCGGCGCAGCTTATGAATCTTGCATCCAAGGACAACTCAGCCGTTCTTACCGAAAACGGAACTACAGACGGCAGCTCAGTTTCCATGAAGGCTCTGGGCAGCGACCTTTCACCCTCATGGAGATTCGACCGTGTAGGCGCAGACTCAAAGGGTACATACTTCAAGATCGTAAACGCACAGTCCGGACGTCTGCTTACTCCGCTGAACTATAACGTATCAGCAGGCGCAAGCGTTATCATGTACGGCAGCGAATCTGCTCAGTCTCAGCACTGGTATGTTGTACCTGTTTCAACAGACCGTCTGGGCAACAACCTTTACTACAAGATCGTAAACTACTCAAACACATCCCTCGCTCTTACACAGGGTACATCTGGCACTACTCTTGCAAACTACACCGGTGCAAACAATCAGCTGTGGCTTCTGAACGCTGACGGTCTTCAGGGCTTTGCAGGCTACTGCAAGAACGATAACACCGGCAGCGTCAAGGCTGGCAATATCGGCGGTCTGTTCGGTGAGATCGTAGAAGTTTCAACATTTGCAGACCTGAAGAAGTATGCCGAATCCGATACGCCCTATACTATTATTGTAAACAAGAACATCAGTGTAACAGAGCTTAACATGAACGGTACACGCTATATGTGTACAGCCGGCAGAATCTACGTTCACAGCAATAAAACTATCATCGGCAGCTATTCTGCGAATACTCTTTTCAACGTACAGTTCTGTACAAGATCAAACAGCGGCACCGGTAATAACGTCATCATCAAGAACTTTGATATGCAGCACGACGCTGAATCTAATAACAATGACTCTATTGTATGCTATTTCGGTTCAGGTCAGAACATCTGGGTTGACCATGTTACATTCACAGGTCACAGCAACTACGGTTATGCACCGCAGACAGGACAGGTTGATGAGGATAAGTTCCTTGCCTGCTGCTATGACGCTGACTACTGCACAGTTTCCGACTGCTCCTTCGGCGCACATAAGTATGGTCTGATACTCGGCTATCCGGCTGACGGCGCAAACGAAAAGAATAACTACGATGGCTTCCCTCGTATGTCTATCATTTCCAACAAGTTCTACCAGACTGAAACAAGAGGTCCCGGACTTATGAGATGGGGTTACTACCATTCTCTCAACAACTATGTAAACAAGTTCAGCATGGCTTATACTGTTCACAGCGGATGCGATATCTACGCTGAAAACTGCGTATATGAAAACGGCGGCAATGTAATCTGCGACTGGAATGAGGTAACCTATCCCGGCGCATATGCAGAATCCGGTTCAACATTCTCCGGCTGTAACAGAACACAGCAGGGTGCTGATTCCAATGCAACCTCAAGCGCAAGCTCATGGAGACCCAAGAACAACTACACCTATACATCCCTTACCGCAGCGAATGCTAAAACATACTGTAACAGCTACGCAGGACGCCAGACCTCAAAGGGCAACTGGATGTATCTCCGCTATGCAAGCAAGGGCGTTCCCAGCGCAGGCTACACAGAAATTCCCAGCGGTCCTATCGCAGCAAGCTTCACCGAAGGCTCTGCATATCGTATCAAGAATGTAAACTCCGGTCAGTATATGCAGGTTGCAGGTGGTACTGCTGCAAACGGCACAAACGTACAGCAGTGGGGCGACAATAATCAGGCTGTTCATGAGATCTGGAAGCTCTTCAGCGCAGGCGACGGCTACTATTATATCGCTTCCTGTGTAGGCGACGGCGGCACATATGTGCTTGACGTTGCAGGAAAGAAAACCGCAGACGGCACAAACATCGACATCTACCAGTACAACGGCGGCACTAACCAGCAGTTCATGTTCACCTCAAACGGCGACGGAAGCTATAAGATCCGTACAAGAGTTACCGGCGAAGGCTCTGCTGTGGAGGTTGCTGACGCTTCAACGACATCCGGTGCAAATGTTCAGCAGTGGACTATCAACGGCGCTAACTGTCAGGACTGGATCCTGGAGCCTGTAACAGATCCCGGCACTGCTATGGATGTAAGCTTTATCTACACATTTGAGAACGTAAACTCCGGTCTTGTTATGGAGGTCGTAAACGCTGCTATGGAGGATAACTCAAACGTACAGCAGTGGGGTTCAAGCGGCCACAGCTGCCAGAAGTGGACTCTCAAGGCTTTCGGCTCAGGCAACTACTATTGGGTTCGCTCCTACCTTGACCCGGCATATGCACTGAAGGCTGAGGGCAGCACAAACGGCAGCAATATCGACATCGTTGCATATAACTCAAAGGACAGCGCACAGCTCTTCCGCTTCAGCAAGAATCTTGACGGTTCATACTGCATCATTACTCATGCTTCAAAGGACGCTTGTCTCGTAGAAGTTGGCAGTGCAGCAACAAATGCAGGTGCGAACATTCAGCAGTGGGAGCCTACAGCTCACAGCTGCCAGAAGTGGAATGCCGCAACTGAAACAACAACTACTACTACTACTACTACCACTACAACTACTACCACTACAACAACTACTACCACCACAAAGGCTACCACAACTACTACAACTACTACAAAGACTGATACAACTACAACAACTGAACCGGTTCCAGTAACTATTAAGGGCGATGTAAATAGCGACGGCAAGCTGACCGTTCTCGACCTGCTCCTTATCCAGAAGTGGATAGCAAATGTTCCGGGCACAGAGCTTGCTGATGTTGGCGCTGCTGATATGAACGGCAACGGCAGAATCGAAATATTCGACCTGTGTCTCATCAGACGTGAGCTTGTAAGCTGAAATAAAACCGACTATACATAAAATACACGCTGCTGCGCCTTACGGTACGGCAGCGTGTTTTTTAATTCAGGTTCTCTATCAAATGTGGGGTATTTACAATCCCCTCAGTCAGCTGCGCTGACAGCTCCCCTTACTAAGGGGAGCCTTTGTCGGTGTGCTTCGCACATGGTTAGAATCCCCAACTTGTAGTTGAGATCCTTTATTCGGAACAATATCACAAAGCGAAATGTCCTCTATTGACTTTTTTTGCGTTTTTTGGTATAATATATCGTGCAATATTATTTTCAAAAGCAGAATTAAGGAGGTAAATCAGAATGAAAATCAGTTTTTCCACATTAGCTTGTCCTGATTTTTCATGGTCTGATATCTATTCAATGGCCAAGGACTTAGGATTCCACGGCATTGAGGTAAGAGGTATCGGTGAAGAAACAAACGCATTAAAGACAAAGCCCTTCTCAGCAGAAAAGGTTGACGCTACAGCCGCTAAGCTGAAGCAGCTGGGACTTGAGATTCCTTGTCTATCTACAGGCTGCTGCCTGAAATTCGCCGACAAGCGTGAAGAGAATCTTGCGGAAATCTCCGCACACGCTGACCTCGCACTAAAGCTTGATACTCCTTATATAAGAATCCTTGCCGACCTGACGGCTGCTCCGGAAGGGGAGGTTGACGACAGCTTTGTAGCTGAGGTTTTAAAGGAGGCTGCCGCTATTGCGGAGGCTAAGAATGTTATGCTTCTGGTTGAGACCAACGGTGTATATTCTGATACCGCACGTCTCAGAAAGCTTCTGGACAGCGTTCAGAGCCCTGCTGTAGGCGCTCTCTGGGATATGCACCACCCCTACCGCTATATGGGTGAAACTGGTCAGACAACTGTTGAAAATCTCGGCAATTACATAAAGTTCATCCACGTAAAGGACTCTGCAATTGAGGGCGGCAAGCTTGTATATAAGCTTATGGGCGAAGGTAATATGCCTCTCCATGAGATGCTCTCCTCACTCCAGAAGATCGGCTATGACGGCTATATCTCTCTTGAATGGGTAAGAAGATGGTCAAGAGACCTGTACGCTGCCGGCATCGTATTCCCTCAGTTCGCACGTTATATGAAGCCATATCTCCACGCTAAGAAGAGCAAGCTTCAGATCGACGACAGAGGCACAGGCTATTATCCGTGGCCTAAGGAAACTATTATCAATGAGACATTCCCGGATGTACTTGACAGGATCTGTGAGGAATTTCCCAATCAGTATGCTTTCAGATACACCGAGCTTGACTATACAAGAACCTATCCTGAGTTCCGTGAGGACGTTCTCCGCTTTGCACGTGCGCTTATTGCAATGGGCGTAAAGAAGGACGATCATGTTGCTATCTGGGCAACAAATATTCCCGCATGGTATATCACCTTCTGGGCTTGTACTTATATCGGCGCTGTTCTCGTAACTGTAAATACTGCTTATAAGATCCACGAGGCTGAATATCTGCTGCATCAGTCTGATACTCATACTCTCGTTATGATCGACGGCTTTAAGGATTCCGACTATGTGGGCATCATGAAGGAGCTGTGTCCTGAGCTTGCTGAATGCAAGCCCGGTGAACTGAACAGCGACAGACTGCCCTTCCTGAAGAATATCATCACAACTGACTCCAAGCAGGACGGCTGCTTCACATGGGATGAGGCTATGGCTCTGGGCGATACTATTTCCATGGCAAGAGTTGAGGAAATGCGCTCCAAGATCAAGAAGGATGACGTTGTCAATATGCAGTACACCTCCGGTACTACAGGCTTCCCCAAGGGCGTTATGCTCACACATTATAATGTTGTAAACAACGGTAAGGCTATCGGTGACTGTATGGATCTTTCCACACATGACAGAATGATGATTCAGGTGCCTATGTTCCACTGCTTCGGCATGGTTCTCGCTATGACCGCAAGCGTAACTCACGGCGTTACAATGTCACCTATCCCCGCATTTTCACCGAGAAAGGGTCTTGCTTGTATCAACAAGGAAAAGATCACCTGTTTCCACGGCGTACCCACAATGTTTATTGCTATGCTGGGTCACGAGGATTTCGATAAGACCAATTTCTCCCACATGAGAACAGGTATTATGGCTGGTTCTCCCTGTCCTATCAAGACAATGCAGGAAGTTATTGAGAAGATGAATATGCCTGAAATCTGCATCACCTACGGTCAGACAGAAGCAAGCCCTGCAACTACTATGAGTAAGACCACCGACAGTATTGATATCCGTGTAAATACAGTAGGTGCATCCCTGTTTGGTGTTGAGACAAAGATCGTTGATCCTGAAACAGGCGAGGAGCTTGGTGACAATATGGACGGCGAGTTCTGCGCAAGAGGCTACAACATCATGAAGGGCTACTACAAGATGCCTGAAGCTACTGCTGCTGCTATCGACAGCGATGGCTGGCTCCATTCCGGCGACCTTGCAAGACGCACTCCTGATGGCTACTACAAGATCACCGGCAGAATCAAGGATATGATCATCCGTGGCGGCGAGAATATCTATCCCAAGGAAATCGAAGAATTCTACTATACAAATCCTAAGGTCAAGGATGTTCAGGTTATCGGCGTTCCTGACAAGGATTACGGCGAGGAAATCATGGCTTGCATCGTTCTGAAGCCCGGCGAGGAAGCTACTGTTGAAGAAATGAAGCAGTATGCGCTCGAAAGACTTGCAAAGCATAAGGTTCCCAGATACATTGCCTTTGTGGACAGCTTCCCCATGAATGCTGCCGGCAAGATCCTGAAGTACAAGATGCGTGAGTGGGCGGTCGATCATCTTAATCTCCACGACGCAAGCAAGATCGTTACTGCATAAGCTTCCGCTTAATATGTAAAATAAATGCCTGAGAAGTTTCATTTCTTCTCAGGCTTTGTTTTACACTAAAACTGATAATAAAAAAACTCACAACCTTGGTGGTTGTGAGTGGTGATGTCAAGCTAATACAAAATAGATGACATGCTTTTTGAGGTCATATTCTGCCATCATGCAGGCAGATTTTTTGCTTATGCCGATTCAGCATTCTGAATGAAGAATTCATCATTCAAAATAAGAAAAGCACCGAAAACCCGATGATTTTCAGTTGTTGTAATTCTTTGAACAATGCTGAATTCTGCATTAATTCTGCAAGCACGTATTTTGCGCCTGAACCTTTTCCAACGAGTTTTAATACAGATTCATCACATAATTTTTTCAGGGTGTAATGTGCACGATTGCGACTATATCCGCAAAGCTCCTGTACTTTTTTATTTGTGATGCTTTTGCTTCGTGAAATGTAGTCGCAGATCATTTCTTTCGCTTTTACGTATTGAATTGTTTTGTCCTGCGGATAGCTGACATCAGATTTGATCATGCTGTACACTTTTTCAGGGAGCATGTATTTACGTCCCGAAAGCTGTATCAATTCTCCTGAAATCAAAACGCAAAGTGTTATAACAGGTACTTATTTACCTCATCCAAGTTGAGCATATAATAAATCTGCCGTTCCTGCCTGCTTTCTATTAGCAGTTCCTTCGGAATAAACGCAAGTCTGGAACGCAGAGTATTATAGGATAGACCCATCTCATTTTCCAACTCTTTTCTTGAAATGCCAATTTCAGAAAACAGAGCAGCCTGAATCAGTAGACTATAGAGGTTAGACATATCCTTTGGATTGTTATTATATCCCGGTAAATTCTCAATAGAGGAAAGATAATAATTAAACTGGTACACTCTTTTCTCAAGCGCATCACAAAGCTGTTTTGCAGATATATCAACGATCTCCATAAACATTTCCACAAATGGTGTCAAGTCACCTTTATTTCGGGAATCATTGCAGATTTTAAATGCATTGTAGTACTGATTTATGTGATCTTTAATTGTGTATGATATACGATAGCCGATTAGAGGGTTCAACTCTTTTGATAGTAAATAGCTGCTGATAAAACGACTTGTCCTTCCATTACCATCATAGAATGGATGAATATACCCAAAGAGATAGTGAAATATTGCTGTTCTGAATAACGGTTCTATTGCATCATCATTCAAAAAATGCAGCGCACGTTCCATAACAGATATTACTTTGCTTTCAGGCAACAGTCCACGATGGATTTCCTTATCCGTTTTCGAATAAACACTTACACTATCTTTTCTGAAAATTTCTCCATCAGGCAGATTCTTGGGATCAGAAGCTTTTACTTCTTCATAAAAAATATCGTCATAAATATTACGTATATCTTGACATGTTTTAATTGGAATGATTTCTTCCTGCATCAAGCGTGAATATTTGCGAACGAGTCCCACAAAGCGTTCTTTTTTATTGTTAATGGATAAATCCTGAAGAATCGTACTGATATCCCTTCTTGTACTATAAACACCTTCAATATTATTAGTCAGTATGATTTCATCGATCAAACACCGTTTTGCAAACTGTACAATTGCAACGCCAGGCAATTTATCACAAAGCAAATTTATTTTTTTGTCATTCCGTTCAATTGAAATAAGTCTTCTATAAATAGCAGCAGTCTGACAAATAAACGCAGGGTTGTCTCCGATATCTATGTTGAGATGTATTGTCTCTTCATCATTGAAACGATTTTCATATTCTTTCTTATA
>JAZNOB010000265.1:0-5780 GCA_045580565.1 Ruminococcus sp. | reverse complement strand
CTCCTGTACCTGCATAGTCAGCAAAGGTATAGACAATATAGTCCCCATAATCATAAGTACGGTCATAGCCTTCACCCATACAGCTGATACCCTTCGCCATAGACAGATAGGGGATATTTGTAATATACTGACTGCAATCCTCACCCAGCTTCAGCATCAGGTTTTCAGGCGGCAGCGTGGGAGCCTCGGTAGGCGGCTGAGTGGGTGCTTCTGTCGGTGCCGGAACTGTCTCCTCTGGTATGATTTCTTCCGGTATTTCCTCAAAGTCTTCATCCTGAATAAACTCTTCCTCGACCTGTTCTGAATCTTCCACAAATCCGGTGGTCTCAACTGTTGTTGTCTTAGTTGTCCTGGCTGCTTTTTTAGTTGTCTCAGCTGTCGTTTTAGTTGTTACCCTGGCAGCTGTTGTGCTTTTCTCTGTTGTTGATGTTTCTTCCGGGGATTCCGTTGCTTCAGCAGTTTCCTCTTCGGTCGTGTCCTCGGATATATTTGCATCGATCATCAGAATCTCAGAACTTTCAGACTGCTCCGTTTCATTGCCACCGCATCCGGTTACAGCTACACAAAGCACAGATGCCAGCAAAATCATCATCATCTTATTCCTTTTCATATTTAACATCCTCCATTTGATTTATTCCTGTACACTTCCCAGATATTCACCTGTATACGGATCGTAGCTTACATAGACATAACCCAGTACACTATAAGCCCCTGCGCTGATAATTGCATTCCAGCTGATATTGCCCCGATTTGTATAAGTCGGATCATAGTTGAGCCATGCACCATTCACCAGAACCTGATTCCAGTAATGATCACCGGAATAGTGAGTTGCATGAACGATTCGGGTTTCATAACCTGCATTCTGGAGCAGATAATCCATACATGCTGCAAGATGATAGCAAACACCGCAGTAACGGTTCAATATGTATTCCGCATGATAATCCCAGCCAAGAGCAGCAATCTGAGCATATGTCTTTGTTGCTTCTACATATTTATACCAGTAATGACTGGTCATGTAGCTGTAAATCTGATTCGGAGTTGTATAGCTTGCTGTGATTTTATTCATCCGATTCTTCAGTTCAGTAATCGCCTTGCCGTCCGCACCGATCACATAGCCATCCAGCGTCTGTGACACTGTCATTGCACCATCTTCACCAAAATGATACTTATAATTCTCAATAGTCTGCCAGCCTGTCTGCATAATACCTTTATCATTGAAATAATAACTTGCATCACCCACAAGCTGGATACCAGTCTGCATAACGCCGGTTTCGTCAAAATAATATTTTGCGTCTCCGATAAACTGAATACCCGTCTGCATCGCACCATTTTCGCTGAAATAGTACTGTTCATTGCCTACAATCTGTAATCCAATCAGCATAGCACCGCTTTCAGTAAAGTAGAATCTGCTTTCATCAATATCCTGCCATCCGGTCTGCATGATACCTGCTTCGTCAAAATAATAGGACGCACCGTCAATAACCTGAAATCCTGTCTGCATCGCACCTGTTTCGCTGAAATAATACTGCGCTCCAGCAACATTCTGAAATCCGGTCATCATTGCACCGGTTTCATCAAAATAATATGTGTTTCCTGCAAGCTCCTGCCAGCCCGTACGCATAATGCCAGCTTCATCAAAATAGTAGGATACACCATCAATATTCTGAAAACCAAACAGCATTGTCCCTGCTTCGCTGAAGCAGTATCTTGCATTTCCTATCGTCTGCCAGCCAAGGTGCATTTCTCCGGTATCACCAAAATAATACATCGCACCGTCAATAAGCTGAAAGTCAAGCTGCATCACACCATTTTCTGCAAAATAATACCGATTATCCTCTACAGTCTGCCATCCGGTCAGGACAGCACCTGTTTCATCCAGATAATAGCCGGACTCGTCAATGGTCTGAAATCCTGTCAGCATTTCGCCTGTTTCACTGAAATAATGCTGTACACCATCAATAAACTGCCAACCAGTCTGCATACTGCCTGCATCATCAAAAAGATACGATTTTTCTTCAATCTGAGTGAAACCAGTGGAGATTGTACCATCCTCAGTATAGTAACTCCGGGTATCATCTGCGTAAGAAACCCAACCTGTATTCTGGTAGCCATAATCTTCTGCGAAATCATAACGGGTTTCATCTATGGATTGCTCTCCGATCACCTTTCCCGTATCTGC
Organism: Ruminococcus sp.; assembly: GCA_045580565.1. Classification (GTDB taxonomy): domain Bacteria; phylum Bacillota; class Clostridia; order Oscillospirales; family Ruminococcaceae; genus Ruminococcus_C. The sequence continues at coordinate 3,601 of JAZNOB010000265.1, read as the reverse complement.
TGAAACATAATAACGGCTGCCTCGGTATGTTACCCATCCTTCAGTAAATTCGCCGGTATATTCATCATAGAAATAACGAGTACCTTCAACAGTCTGAAATCCAAGCTGCTGCCGTCCGTTAAGTCCGAACAGATACGGTACACCGTCAATATACATTTCATTTGTCGCAAGCGAACCATCGGATGTGGCATAATAGAAGGCACCGTCTATCGTGAGCCATGTCTCCCGCTGCAAAACGCCAATCTCATTGAAATAGTAAAAAGCACCGTCAATGCATTGCTTTCCCACAGATTTCACATTATCATCGGTCAGATAATAAGTGCCTGTTTCATCTGTAATCCAGCCATAAACAGGCTCACCTGTCTCCTCATCAAAATAATACAGGACATCTTCAATAGTCTGCCAGCCAGTTTCTAAAATACCGGTATTCTGAAAGGAATACATCTGACCATCAATTTCAACAGTTCCGTTTGCAAACGTACCATCCTCATATTTATAGTAATGATATCCTTCTGACTCAAGCCATTCACCTGCCATGCTGCCCTTTTCATCAGATTCAGCATCACCTTCCAATGCACTTGCCTGTATTCCCGATATTGCAGAAACTGCGGAACATATGATTACGCTGAATGCAAATCTACTAATAAAATGTTTCATATCGCATAATTCCCTTTCATAATTTTATGAGTTCTGTGTATGGTAATAACCATCTCCGATTGTGCCGGAGATGATTATTACGCCCTTTCATCACTTCATTCTAATTAAAACTGTAGCTGAAATCAAATTACTACCATTGACTGATAATAATCCAACCTGTTATACCATTATACGTAACCTTTCCCCAATAGGTTGCTCCACTTTCACCGGCCGTACCATTCAGATAAAGTTCATTAACAGTGATTGTTACGCCTTTCGGAACTGTACCAAGTTTCGTAGTACTCGAATTCGGACCAGAACGAATGTTATTGTTTCCTTGCGTAGTCTTATAAAGTGAAAGTGTATAGTTGTAGTCTTTATAAGTACTATAACCATTATTTGTAATCGTGCATCTTACTTTTACTGTACCTGGCTGCATAAAGAATATCTTCGTGCTGCTATTCACAATTTTTGCATTTCCGCTCACTACAGACCAAGAAACAGAACAATCAGAAGGACTACAGAATACTGAAGGCAGACTTACTAAATTGCCACAGGCACTTCCATCTGATAAATATGAACCATCATATACATCTTGCGTACCACTTCCGCTATAAGAAGATAAAGTGAGAGATAGAGCTTTTACTGTTACTTTACAAGTAGCTGAATAGGTATTACCAGCGTAGGTAAACTTTCCAGTTATAGTAGCTGTACCTGCATTTTTTCCTGTTATATAGCCATTTGAACTTACTGTCGCAACAGAAGTATTAGAAGATGACCATGTTACTGTTTTACCGCTTGGCTTAACAGTTTCATAAATGAAGAACGTGTCTCCCTGATAAATCGACTTGCTTGTAACATCAAACGTAATGCTGGGTTTTACAACAGTAATTGTACAGGTATCTGAATAAGTCACACCATTGTATCTAAATGATGCGGTTATTATTGCTGTTCCGTCACTGATTGCTGTAATCTTCCCGTTGCTTACGGTAGCTACACTTGTCTTGGAAGAAGACCAAGAAACCGTCTGCCCCGAAGGAGTCACAGTCGCTGATAGTGTAGAAGTATCTCCAATATACATTGACGAAGAGGATTTACTCAGTTCGATATTCGGTTTATCATATACTGTAACTTTGCAGGTTGCGGGATAATACACACCACAGAAATAGTATTTTGCTGTGATTGTTGCTGAACCTACACCAACTGCTTTTACAGCACCGTTGCTGCTTACAGTAGCTACACTGCTATTTGAGGTTGTCCATATAATATCGCTGCTTGTCTCGGAATTAATAGTATTACCATCAACTGCAATTACCGAAGCAACAATAGATTGGGTACCCGTAACATACATTGACAAGCTTGTTTTGCTTAATGTCACCTTAGGTTCACCGACAATTACAATACAGCTGCTTGAATACGTCGTTCCCATATATGTTATGGAACCAGTAATCATCGTATTGCCTTTTGTTTTTGCAGTAATAACACCACTTGAGTTGATTGAACAGATAGATATGTCTTCAGATGACCAGGAGATCGTTAAATCTTCAGGATAGGTTTCTGCAATCATTGTTGCGGTTTCGTTTACAGCAAGCTTTATCTGAGAATATCCAAGTTGGATAGCTGGTTCTGAAACCTTGACTGTACAAGTATCTGAAAATTCCTTTCCATTATATGTAATGGATGCGGTGATTGTGATTTCACCTGGAGCTTTCGCTGTGATTTTACCACTACTTACGGATGCTACCATATTGTTGGATGATTCCCAGGTAACATCAAGTCCCGTAGGAGATGTTGTTGCAGTCAAAGTTGCTGTTTCTCCGATCAACATTGATTTGCTGCTTGCGCTCAATTCCACAGAGACTTTTTTAACCGTTACGCCGCAAGTCGCTTTGTATGTTTTTCCATTATAAACGAATGATGCTGTAATTGTTGCTGTACCAGGGTTGACCGCTGTAACCCTTCCTCCAGATACTGTAGCAATATTTGTATTGGAAGAAGACCAACTGATAGACTGCCCAGAAGGCGATGTTGTTGCAGAAAGTGTAAAGGAATCCGTCTGATAAACCGTTTTGCTCGTTGCATTCAAACTGATGCTGACTGCCTTTACTGTTACTTTGCAACTTGCAGAGTATGTAGTGCCACCATAAATGAAAGAAGCTGTAATGGTGGCTGTACCAGTGCCAACTGCAGTAACTTTACCATTTGTCACTGTTGCAATGCTTGTGTCAGAAGAAGACCAACTTAAAGTCTGACTTGAAGGGTATGTTGTCGCAGATAGAGTAAATATATCAGTCTGATATACAGTTTTATTGGTCTGGCTGATTGTAATGCTTGGTTTTTTTACAGTCACATTGCATGTTGCGGGGTAAGTCTTTCCTTCATAAGTAAAGAAAGCAGTAATTGTTGCTGTTCCAGCCCCCTGTGCAGTGACTGTACCATTGCTGACGGTTGCTACAGAAGCATCCGAAGTGTTCCATTTTACATCAACATCACCGGGATTTACACTTGCAAAAAGTGTGTGTGCACCGCCAGTATAGAGTGTCAGGTCATTTGCGGATAGTGCAATTGTTGGTTGAATGTTAGATTTTATGAGAGTACTGAGTTTAGGAACACCATGTCCATAATAAATATCATGTCCAGTGGAGCCAAGATCTTGGCAAGTTCCTATGAGTGTAGATTCAATCTGTGAGGGAGTTGCTGAAGGGTTTGCATATTTAATCATGGCAACAGCTGCAGATATGTGTGGAGCTGCCATCGATGTTCCGTCCCATGAAGCATAATCACCATAATAATACTGGTTTCCATCAGGGTCATAAATACCTCGGATTAAGCAACTTTTAATATTTTTTCCTGGAGCTGCTACATCTACGGACTGCCCAAAATTAGAAAAAGTTGTTTTTGATAAAGTATTATCGATAGCTGACACGACAATCGCATCCGATATATGTGCAGGACAATAATATTT
>JAZNOB010000264.1:0-2911 GCA_045580565.1 Ruminococcus sp. | reverse complement strand
TCAGGTCAGCTGCTTTTAAGCTACGACCTGACCTTTCTTACGCTGCTGCTTGACAGCCTTTACGAGCCTGAGAACAACAGCTTCACTTCACGGTGTATTGCCCATCCCCTGAAAAAACAGCAGTTTATTTGCAGTGAGGCTACGGAGTATGCCGCAGATATGTGTATGCTTTTTGCTGCCTATAAGCTTGATGACGACTGGAAGGATGAAAAGAAATACCTGAAAAAGCTTTTCAGCACGATCCTTTCAGGAAAGACCGGCAGAGTAAGAGAACAGTATATCAGAAAGGCAGAGGTCATCGAGGAGGAGCTTGGGAAGCTTCATGGGCTTGAGCAGAGTGGCTGTACAAATCCGGAAGAGCCTGCGTCCTGCTTCGGCAGGGCACTCGCTGAGGTCATGGCGTATAAGGAGGACTTCTGGGAGAAGACTCTCAGAGAGATAGGATTCCATATGGGCAGATTCATCTACCTTGCAGACGCTTTTGATGATATACAAAAGGACAGAAAGAAAGGCTGCTATAATCCGTTTCTTTCTCAGAATGAACACGATCCGGCGTTTCATGAGGCTGCCGAACAGCTGCTGAGGCTTATGATAGCTCCGGCGGCAGCGGCGTTGGAATATCTTCCCATAGTTAAAAATGCAGAGATACTGAGAAATATAATATATGCAGGAGTATGGGGCGGCTTCAGACGAAAAAAAGCCCAGTATATTTCTCAGAGTGAAAAGATAAACAGAGGAGGCAATTTATGAGAGACCCTTACCAGATACTGGGAGTACCCAGAACGGCAACAGAGGATGAGATAAAAAAGGCTTACAGAAGCCTGTGCCGTCAGTATCATCCGGATCTCAATATGAATAATCCAAATGCAGAGGACTATGAAGCACGCTTCCGTGAGATCCAGACTGCATATCAGCAGATAATGGACGAGCGTCAGGGCAGAGGCAGTGCAAATGACTTTACCGGCAGCCGAAGCTATCAGTCATCTGGAAACGACGAAAATACTATCCACAAGAAAGCAGCCATAAACTTCATAAACAACCATCGCTTTGCAGAGGCTGTGAATGTGCTTAATTCTATCACGAACCGTGACGCTGAGTGGTACTATATAAGCGCAGTGGCACAGTCCGGTCTTGGCAACAGTGCTCAGGCGCTTCAGTACGCTCAGACCGCTGTAAGGATGGAGCCGGGTAATGTTCAGTACCAGATGCTCGTCCAGCAGCTTCAGGGAAGCGCATTCCAGTATCAGCAGATGCAGACGCCCTACTCTCAGTCAGACGGCGTAAATGAATGCCTGCGCTGCTGCGCATTCAATCTCATGTGCAATATGCTGCTGTCCTGCTGCTGCAGGTGCTGATGTTATCAAGGCATAAATTTTACAGTTTTCTATTTACAGAACAGGAAAAATGTGGTAAAATAGATATTGTACAGAGGCTTTACTGCCTTTGCTATAAATAATAACGAGAGGAAACAGTAATGAGCTATAATTCATCACATTCCGGCGCAGATGATCTTTTCAGCTTTGATGATATGAACGACATCTTCAATGACGAAGCTGACAACGCCGTCAGAGCCGGTATTTCATCCTATCGTCTTCGAGTTTCCGTTTCTACACACATAGGCAAGGTGCGGGGTAATCATGAGGATAACTTTTATATGAAGGGAATATATCTCCATGAGCATTTCCGCAACGACTTTTCTGCAACCTATACCATTGACGATCCTGATGGTATGTTTTTTGCTGTTTTTGACGGCATGGGCGGAGCTGCTTATGGTGAGATAGCTTCTGAGATAGCTATGCAGATCCTCCGCAAATATGAGGTGGAGCTTGAGGAGGCAGAAAACACCCGTACTGTCGATCAGATAATTTCTGCATACACACGTGAGGCGAATAATGCAGTATGTGAAATGCTGCGTGAAAAGCAGTCTATAAGCGGTGGAACAACATTTGCTTTACTGTATTTTATCGGTGGTCAGGCAAGGATATATTACCTCGGCGACAGCAGGATATATCATGCGCATGAAGCCGGTATCACCTGTCTTACACGTGACCATACACTTGCCAATCAGAAGCTTGATGCGGGCATATATACTGAGGAAGAAGCGCTGAACAGTCCAGATCAGCACAGACTTACGCTTTTTATCGGTTCTGATAAGAGCGAGATCGGACTTAATGCTGACATCCGCAGACCTGTAACGCTGCGTGTGGGCGACAAGTTCATGCTGTGTACGGACGGTCTGAGCAATATGTGCTCGGATGAGGAAATGCACGGGCTTCTGTCCCAGAACTACTTCAATGAAGCAGCGATCCTCGTACAAGAGGCGCTGAATCACGGCGGCGCAGATAATGCTACCTGTATAGTTCTGGAAATAATTTCCGACGAGGATGAATATTGATACATGATAAACTAAAATGCCTGAGATGCGCTGAGCGTCTCAGGCTTTTTTATTGGGTCTGTGAGGAATGTCGGGGAAGTGTAAATTGTGGTTTAGCGCACTATTGGATTTAAAAAATGTAGGGGGCGGCGCCTTCGACGCCCCGTTAATTACGAGTCTACATCGGCGGGACGTCGAGGGCGCCGTCCCCTACAAATTTGCTCATATTCAGCCAATTCTGCACGCACGACCTAAACGCCCCTTGAGGGGCACTTGTGCAGACTTGCCGGACGCCGCAACTTAAATGGGGTGGACTGCGGTGAAGCTGGGGCCAGCTTCAAACTACAATTTACCCCAATACGGAACCAATAAATTTTTTGTTGAAATTTAATGGGTTATATGGTATAATTAAAACAGATGCACAAACCGCCTGCGTGAAAGGAGCATACCTATGAATATCAGAGGAATCATAAGCATAGCGGCAGCTGTTGTCATGACTGCCGGAATGACGGCTTTTCCTGTAAATACAACAGCCGC
>JAZNOB010000263.1:0-2281 GCA_045580565.1 Ruminococcus sp. | reverse complement strand
GGGGAGCCTTGGGCGGTGCGCTTTGCGCATTTGCTTTGCACGCACGACTTAAACGCCCCTTGAGGGGCACTTGTGTAGACTTATCGGACGCCATAACTTAAATGGGGTGCAATGCGGTGCAGCTGGCGCCAGCTGCAAACTGCAATTTATCTTCTTTCAAAAAATATTTTTTCAAGATGAGTAATAATCCTCTTGACAATTCACTCAAAATGAGTTATACTAAAGATAAGAAGCAATAGCTATTACTCAATACGGGGATTTTTAAGACAGGAAAGGAGCACATCATGAGAAATTACAGAATGCAGACAATACTTGAAAACTACAGGGAAAGCTGTAATCAGGTGACAGAACGTATCGAAGAGCTGAATAAGCTCCTGCGGCATCCTGTGCCGCCCGATGTCTACAGAAGCCTCGATGACCGGCGGCGTGTTCTCCGTGAGGAACGGCTTGAACTTCTCCGGTCTATGCAGAGTCTGCAGGGGTATTGCCAGTGAGCCGCCGCATCTCACTATTTGATTCCATAGGCGTAGACCCTTTCAAAGACAAGGAGTCAGAACGCTCATGGCAGAAGCAGGCTGTTAAAATTCTGAAAACTATCGTTTCAGATAAGCTAACATGGAGACAAAAGGAAATTATTATGCTATACTATTATAAAGGGCTTAGTCAGCGGGATATAGCTAAACGATTAGGCATATCAGAATCAGCCGTGTCCCATACTAAATCTGCTGCACTGAAACGCCTGAAATACTATCTGGAAATTTTAAGGAGATGATCTGCATGGAAACACCGGTTTACGACTTCCTCACAAAATACGCTGAAAGCGGCTTCCTCAGAGCACATATGCCCGGTCATAAGGGAATCTCACCTGTGCAGCAGCTTCAGGGAGCATATGACCTTGATATCACCGAAATCACCGGAGCTGACAGCCTTTTTGAAGCCTCCGGTATTATAAAGCAGAGTGAGGAAAATGCCTCGAAGCTTTTCGGCACAGCTGAAACAGTATATTCCTGCGGCGGTTCTACGCTGTGCATTCAGGCTATGCTTTATCTTATGAAGCAGGAAAAGCGTACCGTTGCGGCAATGCGTACCGTTCACCGAGCCTTTCTCAATGCCTGCGTGCTGCTTGGACTTGATGTGGTGTGGGTTTATCCCAGTGAGGACAAGGGTATTCTTTCTGGTGAATATTCTCCCGAAGCCTTTGAAAAGGCTCTCTGTTCCCTGGGCGGTGAGCCTGCCTGTGTGTATGTAACCTCTCCTGATTATACGGGACATATGGCAGATATTGCAGGGATATCAGAGGTCTGCCGGAAGTTCGGTGCACCCTTGCTTGTTGATAATGCACATGGTGCCCACCTTGCCTTTACTGAGGAAAGGCTTCACCCAATGCAGCTGGGAGCAGACCTTTGCTGTGATTCCGCCCATAAAATGCTGCCCTGTCTTACGGGCTGTGCGTATCTTCATACATCCTCAGAAAAATACAAGGGCAGGCTTAAAGCTGCAATGAGTATGTTCGGCTCTACAAGTCCCTCATATCTTATGCTGTGCTCTCTTGACTTATGCAATGATTTTCTTGAAAAGAACGGGGCAGACAATATCCGGAAGATAAGAGCTGAAGCCTGCAGAATGAAGGACGCTCTTTCCGGCAGGTATATTTTTACCGATTCCGAGCCGCTGCATATAGCTGTTGATACAGCGGCAATGGGCTGGGACGGAAGAAAGCTTGCGCAGCAGCTGGAGGCTATGGGCTGTTATCCGGAGTATGCCGGACGTGAGCTGGTGGTGCTTCTGCTGTCAGCCGCAGAGCCTTTGGAGAGTATAATTCTCCTTGAAGCGGCGCTTGGCGGCTGCGAGGACTGCATTGATACTGAGCCTGTGAAAAAAGCCCCGTCATTTCCGCAGCTTCAGGCGGTTATGTCTATAAGGGATGCGGCACTTTGTGAGAGTGAGGTCATACCTGTATCGGAGGCCGAGGGCAGAATATGTGCCGGAGTCCATGTTCCGTGTCCGCCGGCAGTGCCTATCGTCATAAGCGGCGAGGTCATAACAGAAGTGGCTGCCCAGGTGCTCAGCTTTTACGGCGTAGATGAGGTTCGTGTGGTTGTGTGAGCAACGGGTGTTGACAGGCGAGAGCGTTTGTGGTATAATATAGATGTCAATAGAGATATGATATTACAGTGCGTTCACGCTGTAATAAGAAAACCCCAGGAGGTGGCTTCTCCTGGGGTTTTCGCTTAGGTTAATTGCTGTGCCATTTGTTTCTGTCTAACCATTTGCAGATGTA
>JAZNOB010000262.1:0-16547 GCA_045580565.1 Ruminococcus sp. | reverse complement strand
AGTTTGCAGCTGGCGCCAGCTGCACCGCATTGCACCCCATTTAAGTTATGGCGTCCGATAAGTCTACACAAGTGCCCCTCAAGGGGCGTTTAAGTCGTGCGTGCAAAGCAAATGCGCAAAGCGCACTGCCAAAAGGCTCCCTTTGAGAAAGGGAGCTGTCAGCGAAGCTGACTGAGGGATTGGTTTTCGAAGCGAAAAGCTGAAATTTCACCCTACTTTTCTACCCCCAATCCCCTCCGTCACGCCTTCGGCGTGCCACCTCCCCTTACTAAGGGGACGCTTTCGTGGTGTGCCTTCGGCATATATAAACTACAATTTAACTCTACAATAATTATACGCCCTGAGTGAACGCTTGTCAATCATTTTCAGCCTTGTGCCTGTCTTTTCTGCATCCGCTGCCAGTTTATAAAGCCGTATATATCATTCACCAGAAACATTGCAAAACACACTACCATAGGCAGACAGGATATATCCTTCATGGACGCTGCCACCCACAGTACTATCAGCACAATATCGTTTGCCGCATAGCCTAACGCATAATACGGACAGCGCATCATACTCATATACACCGCCAGAAAGCTTGTTGTAACTGAAATCGTACTGGGCATCAGACTGGCGTTCCCCATCGCCTTCAGTATAAAATAGAATATAACTGTAACACCTGCTGCAAGCAGAGTCATAATCACTATATCTCTTTTCGTCATGCTGCGAACCGTTACCTCGGCTGTGCCCTTGAAAGGATTTCTCATCCATGTGATAATGGATAAAACCGCTACCGGCGCAGTCATGCACAGATATGTTATCATCTCGCCGTAGTACCTTTGCTGGTAGGATATTATCCCGTAGAATACAGCAAATAAAACTGTCAGCACCTGCCCTGCCACATAGCCCTTTGCTACAAATATAAGAGCTGTAACGCCTATAAGAGAGGCACATAGCGTAAGTATGTCATATTCCGGCGTAAGCACAAACGATCCGGCTACTACAGCCAGCGACACAAGCCATAACACCAGCTCAAATCTTGTAAGCTCCCTGAACAGGTTTATTATTTTTTCCATGATATACCTCCAAAAAAAAGCATTTGCCTGCACATCTTCAAAGACCTAACGATGTGCCGCAAATGCTTTGCATTCATTCTACCCGGTGGCAGTATTATTTTTTATAGTATAACATACCGGGACGTTTCTGTCAAGAATTTCAGACTTCTTTAAGCTGTTTGTGCTAAAATATCCGGTGAATAAGTGTAAAAAGATTATATCGTTGCCGAAAATTTACATTTTTCAGTTGAAAGTGTTAGCTTTTAAGGATATGATTATATTAAACAGTGAGATATTTATGGTTAAAATAACCATAAAGAGAGGAGAATGAACTTATGAGCAGATACAGAAAGATAAAAGCTGCGCTACTTGCAGCAGTAATAGCAGCGTCAGGACTTGCAGGAATGTACCCTGCCGACGCCCTTGAATCAGTGACCGATCAGCAGTCTGCCATGATAAATAAATGGGGAGAGCGTACGTATAACGCAAACGAGCTGGATGTTTTCGCAAATAGAACCAAGGAGGAAATCGGCGAACAGTATTCATACGCAATGTATAACGTCAGCAGCTATGACAACAGAGATAAGGATACATGGTACACAAATGAACCTTCCCTTATAGATCCATACGATCCGGGTGCTATAAACGAGGACACCCATCAGGCTATGGTGGATATGATGAACTTCTACAGATGGATAATGGGATGCGAGCCTTTAACCGGAAATATGAATTACCTTGAAGATCTGCAGTACGGTGCTATGGTGCGTAACTTCGATTTTCATCATAATCCGGTTGAAAGCTATAAGCCTGTTGATATGTCCGAAGAAATATGGCAGAAAGGCGTTGACTGCAATCACAATATCATTGCGAAAGGCTACACGCCTCAGGGGGCGATATCCGGCTGGATGAACGAGGGCTATGACGTTGAACGTGAATCATGGACTGAATCAGGTATCGGACACCGTGCTATGACTATGAGAATGACCACATCGGAAATTGCATTGGGCTACAGCGGTGAGGTCGCTATCGGAAGATGTACGAATAATGAAAATCCGAACAATATGCCATTTACCGCATACCCTGCCCCTGGATACGCCCCTTCTCAGCTTATCAATCCTTCTATTTGTGCATGGACGGTAGAATTTAACGACGAAATGTTCGAGGCTGAATGCACTGAAGATATAACAGTAACTATCGAAAACAAGAATACCAAAGAACAATGGGTTCGTACAAGAGACAAAGATAATCTTATCATCAGTTTCGAATGCCTTGTATTTGCACAGCCCGATGATTACGGCGATACCGGCTACACTGACAGCTATGAAGTAACCATTACCGGTGTAAAGGATGTTACAAACGGTGAGGCCGCAATACTCACTTATACTGTTGATTTCTTTGATCTGCATGAGTATTCCCAGACCCGTGTAGCCTCCGCAGAAACATCTATGAAATATATGCTGGCTCCAGATATGATGAATGAAAAGAGTCTGAAATATGTTGCGTCCATCCTCCCGAATGTTGTAACTGTAAAAACAGAAGACAACAAGCTGGTCGATGTTCCCGTTGCAGGCAAGTGGACGGTTGATACGGAAAACAAGTGCTTCCGGAACTCAGGCGATGTGGCAAAGCTTCCTGCACGAGTCAAGGATTACTACGGTTATCTTGAAAATATCGTCGTGCCCTATGAAGAAAAGATTCAGTTGCTGGTAAAGTATGACACGCTGGATATCGTTCCCAGAGTTGCCCTTTCCGGCGGTGTTGTCAAGCTTACTACATACCGTACTCAGACGGTCACCGATACCGTACACATATTCAAGCTTATAGACCTGCCTGATGGCAGCTGTATGAGTATTAAAATGTTCGACTCAACACAGACCGAGGAAGGCTGCGATGATGTATATGTGGGCTATAACATAAACTGTGCAGCTCCGGCGGACAGCGGAAAGTACATTTCTGTTTACTACAGCCAGGAGTGGCTTAACGGCAGGCAGATAACTCCGGTCTATGTAAGCAGCAACATTGCAGAGCTTACAGTGAATACTGAGTACTACGACCTGAACGGCGACGGAAGCGTTGACCTTGCCGACCTTATCACAATGACGAAGGTAATAAGCGGTCATGCGGAATGTCCGGTTTCGGCTGACTGCGATAAGAACGGCAGGATAAACGTATTCGACCTTATTCTGCTGAAAAATAAGCTGGGCGAGCTGTTGGCATAAAATATGAAGAGCCTTCCTGCAGTGCGGGAAGGCTCTGGTGTTTATAGATATTTTAACGACACATGTTGTCTTAACGGGTTCTTAACATCGTATGTGTTGTACAGCGAAGCTTAGTTCATGTGCTTATTGCATAAAAAGTTTCAACCTTTCCTGTATAAAAGGCAGAATCATGCAAAACTTATTGACATTCGGTAACTAATGTGCTATAATAAAATCACAGTAAAGGAAGAGAACGGAAAACATCTTCCTAAAAAATTTCCGGTCTGCGCCGCTCATGCCGGCTGTACGAACGTCACTCTCCGGAGATTCTACAAACTAACTATTTATTATTTTTATTATCTGAAAGGTGGAATTTATATGACAACCTCTATCAACAAGATCATAAAGAACCGCAAGAACAAGAAGGGCTTCTCTCTTATCGAGCTTATCGTTGTACTGGTAATTATGGCTATTCTGGCTGCTGCACTTGTTCCTACTCTGGTTGGTTATATCCGCCAGACAAGACAGTCTAACGCAACAAACGAAGCAGCTGCCTGCGTATCTGCTGCACAGACAATTGCATCCTCTGCTTTTGCGGATCCGTTAGGTGTATATCACAATAATACTTCTGGCGGTTCAGATGTAACAATCTCAACATCACCGTATACATTCACAACAGCTGATGATGGAGTTGTAAAGGCTCTTGCTGAAGTATCTGGTACTCCTTCAGCTATTACTATCACTGATGGTAAGGTAACAGCATTAACATATCAAACTGCTAATGGCATTACTGTTGCTTATACAACCAATGCTTCTGGCGTAGGATCATATGCCGTATCCTAACCCATAACTCAAAAACTAATACCCTCCTTATAAAAGCTCAAAACAAAACTAACTAACTAATTGCAGAGAAAGCATTCAGCACATTGGGTGCTGGATGCTTTCTTCTTTTCATACTACTCAGAAAAGGAGTGAGACACATTGCCGAATTACAAATATCGTGCTACTGATCTTACCGGAAAAACTGTCAAGGGAACTCTGAACACAAGCGACCCGGAGGCTCTCCTCTCTGCTCTCAGAGACAAGGACCTGTTTCTCCTTGACTACTCAGTTTCAAGCGGCGCTGGCTTCGGCGCTAAAATGAAATCCGCTGAACTCTGCGACTTCTGCCGTCAGCTGGGCACACTCCTCAATGCAGGCGTTTCTGTTATTCAGGCTTTTAAGATCATCGGCAACCGACAGAGCGCTTCAAAGCTTGCAAAACGAGTGTACGGCGACATCTCAACTGACCTCAAACACGGCAAAGCCCTCTCAGACTCCATGGGCGATCAGGGCAGAATCTTTCCGGAGCTCCTCGTCAGCATGACTCGCTCCGGCGAAGCAAGCGGTAAAATGGGCGATACATTTATAAATATGGGCGAACACTTCCAGAAGCAGAACCGTATCAAGAAGCAGGTCAAAGGTGCTCTTGCATATCCTATGGTTCTGCTGGTACTGCTTATTGGTGTAATCATCCTCATGTTCACCTACATCCTGCCTATGTTCGGCGATATGTTCGAAAATACCGAGATGCCTTTCTTTACAAGACTGCTCATGAGCATGAGCGACTTTATGATACATAAATGGTATGTTATCCTTATCGTTGTTGCGGTTATCGTGGCACTGTTCATTTTCCTCATGCGAACGCCTCAGACAAGACTTGTTATCGACAGAATGATAATACACTTCCCGAAGATCGGTCATCTGGTGCAGATAGTATATACCGCAAGCTTCTCCAGAACTCTTGCTTCACTCTATTCAAGCGGTCTTTCTATCCTCAATGCTCTACAGATATCCCGTGATACCGTGGGCAACACATACCTCCGGTCACAGTTCGAGGAGTGTATCAAGAATATACGTACCGGCAATCCCCTGTCTGAATCAATTATGGCTATGGACGGCTTCGACAGTAAGCTCGCTGATACCGTTAAGGTCGGCGAGGAAACCGGTAAGCTGGACGCTATGCTTATCACTACTGCCGATGACTATGAATATGAATCCGACGCTGCTATCAAGTCCATGATGGCTATTGTCGAACCAGTCATGATATGTCTTCTCGGCGGCGTTGTTGCCGTCGTAATGGTATCCGTTCTCGTGCCCATGTACTCCATGTACGGCAATATCGACGAGAACTACGGCACATTCTTCCGTACGCTGCCCCATATCCTGCCAAATATCCTGCCACATATTTTCCATTAAGAAGGTGAAGTCCCTATGAAAGAATTAACTGCATTCGTGTATATATCCAACAGAGCTATTCAAGTCATTACCGGCGGCGAATCAAAAAACAATAAGCTTCAGGTCACTGGTTACTACGAAACCGAAGTCGAAGAGGGCAGCATTCTCAACGGCATTATCATGAATAACTACTCCCTCCAGAATAAGATCGCTGATATGTGGAAGCAGTATAACCTGCCCGCTAAAAATGTGCACCTTGTGGTAAACGGCAGCTCCATTACTACTAAGCATATGAAGATCCCCCAGATAGCTCCCAAGAATATCCCCGGCCTCATCCGCACGGAATTCAAAGACCTTGACAACATCCAGAATATGCTCATCGACTATTCGGTCGTAGTTCCGAAAAATGAGGACGGCTCATGCAGCATCTTCGCTGTGCTGTCTCCCAAGGAGTTTATCACAAATTACATAGACCTTTTCCGTGACTCGAAAATCGAACTGAGCGTCATAGACCTCCAGCAGAACGCTCTTATCAAGCTGATGAAACACTTCAAGTCCCTTCAGGATAAGACCTTCGCTGTGTTCATTCTTGACAAGACTATGCTCATTGAGTGCCTATTCTCAAATAACGATTTCGTTATGACCCGCAGAAGCCGCATCTTCGCCCTCCCCACTGAAGATAACTTCCGCCGTGAGATAGGTCAGCATATCAACAGCATCATCCAGTTCAATAAGTCTGAACAGACCGGCAGCGATATCACTGATATATTCCTCTGCGGATTCCCCGATAACGGTGCAGGTCTTATCGAACAGTATTCCCAGAATTTCGGCATAAACGCAGCAACATTCCCTGAATTTACTCCGGCAGAGCTGACTGTTCCTGAGGGCTTTGATCCCTCTCTGGCAGTTGAGCTTCTGGGCGGTATGATAAGATATTCTTCATAAGGAGGTCGGCGAGAACATATGGCTAAAGCTTCGAAAAAAGATATTAACCTATATACCCTTATAGCTGGTCCAAAACAGCATAACGTCAAGACCGGACTCATTGTCGGAATTATCGGCGTCGCTGCACTGGTGATCATGGGCGGCACATTCGCTGGACTCCGTGTATATGCCAATATCCAGGAGGATAAGGCAGCAGAGCTTCAGGAAAAGACAAACGACCCTGTTCTCAAGGAAAAGCTACAGCACGTAAATGAAGTCATGGAGCAGATATCTGTTCTCCGTGCAGCCGGTAATGTCTATAAGGATGTGCACCTTGATATCCTACAGTCCGCCGCTTATCCTGACAACTTCACCCTCGACCTTGTTGATAAGCTCATAGGCTGTGAGACAGACTTCATATACAACGAAAATGTAACACTGGCTGAGATCACTGCTCTTGCATATGCAGAGGATGTGCTCCAGATAACAGCTGTATCCGACGACAGCCGCAACATCTCACGCTTTGTAGACAGACTGAATACATTGGGTCTTTTCAAGAGTATCTACTATGACGGCTATGCCTTTCAGGAGGAGGTCGGTTATGTATACACTGTAAATGCACAGTTCCATGACCGTGTATATGAGCTGCCCGAAGAAACTGAAGAAGCCAAAGAAACTGCCACAGAAGCAGCTGAAGAGGAAGGAAAGGTGAGCTGAGTATGAATACGGAAATTACCAAAAAACAAGCGATCCTTCTTATTGTGCTCGGAGCGATCCTTATCGTCGTGTGCTTCGTTCAGTTCCTGCTCCGGCCTGTTCTGAGTGATATCAAGGAGGCAAAGGAACAGGTTGTGACTCTTACCGAGGAATATGAAAACCTCGTTCAGCAGAGCAACAGCTACGACCAGAACATCAAGGCTCTTGAAGGCTGGAACGAAAAGAACTCCGAAGAAACAAGAAGGCTCTATCCTTTATGCGAACCGCAGCGTATTGACAATATCCTTACAAGAGTTGTCGGTATGTTCGGTGCGGATGTTGTAAGCCTCAGCATCACCGACCTTAACCAGTATTACCTTGACGCGGAAAATAACCTCATAATAGCTAACCCTGAGCTTGTAGAGGCTGCTGAGGAGGGAACTGCTCCTGAGGATATGCAGGCATCCGCTTACACCGCTACCGGCGAATACCGCCGTGACTTCGTATACACTGTTGAAGGTAATTATGAGGATATGACAGAGCTTCTTAACTTTGTCAATAATGTAACCTTCTTCGGAATAAGCGATTTTACCTTCGCAAGCCTCGACGAGAACAATGAGCGTATTCTGAAGGATGAATACCGATTTACTATTACTGTAACAGCTTATATGTACAAAAATCCTCTGGATGAATTAGAACCTATCACAGAGGAGGAGTTCGCAGAGGCTGCTGATAAGGCTGCTTCATAAGAGAAACCATGAAAGGTGTGGTGATATGAAAGGAAGTTCTAATAAAAAGGGCGCAGCTCTTATGTGGGCTGTTATGGCTGTGCTGCTTATTGCAATTGTTACAGCCGGAATCGTTTTCGTAAGCCGCACCTATTATATCCGTGAACGGAACGAAAGCTACCGGCTTCAGGCGAGATTCTATGCGGAATCGGCTATTGAGCTTATTGCGGGAGATATTACAGCCAATGGTGATGGCAGTGATTATGTTTCCGACGGCAATACGACCCATACAGTTGATGTTGAATTCCCCGACGCTTCAAACTGGAATTGTCAGGTTGCAGTGCATCATTCAAAGGTGAATCTGTCCACGCCTGAGGACGCAAAGAAAAGCGGCGACATATACCTCACCGCAAGAGTCACTCGCTCTGACGGTAACGGCGGAGAGAAGGAGCTTGCGGAGGTTTGTGCTAAGCTCAGCTTCGACAGCACGGCAGGCGGATGGGTGTTTAAGGGATTCTACAATATGTAACGGGGGTGCTTGATATGAAAAAGAATATGAAGGGCACCACTGTTGTTGAGGTAGTTATATCCTTTGCAATAGTCGCCCTTGCTGTAGGTACAGGTCTTATGGGCATAGGCGTTGGCAGTAACTTCATAAACAGAGGCGCAGAGCTGAAGCATCAGCGCAGTGACGCTCAGATCAATATGACACTGGCTGACAGCGACGCTAAGGTTATGATCGACGGTTCGGAAATCGGTGCTGAACGCTATGCAATAATTGAAGACGGCGAAGAGGTATTCGTAGAATACCACTATAAACCATAGGGAAGGTGATAGAGATGAAACGCTTTTCCCCCAATAAAAAAGGCTTTACTCTTGTGGAAGAGGTCGTAGCCGTAGTGCTTATAGGCATACTTATCCTTGCGTCTGCCGGTATGATGATAGGCGCAATGCGTGTTCTTACAAGAAATATCATAACCCTGAACGCTCAGGAAAGAGGCATGGCTGTAATGCGGCAGCTTGAGGAACATCTGAAGTATGCTGACGCCATTGCCGATTCTGAGTCGGCTGAATATCTGGCGTGTCCTTATCAGATAAAGCTTTCGGTTAAGGAATCCGGCGGCGAATATACCCTTCAGGCTGACGCTGCCTTTGACCAGTATGCAGACGGCACGCCCGCTTCAGGCACGAATATACTTTGTGATCTGGGCGGCTTTCAGGCAAAATATACTATTCAGATAGACAGCTCTGACTATACTGCAGAGGTTTATGTCAGTGTGCATCGAAACGGTACTCAATACTATGCAGAACGGCGTAATATAAAACTGAAAAATACTCCGGCATTGTCCGCTGCTGAGATAACAGACTCTGAAACTCTCTTTGTGGGCAGCATGGAATAACGATAATATCAACAATATAACAAAAGAGGTAAGGTGATTGAATTGCAGAATTTACCAATAGGTGAAGTCCTGAAGGAATATGGCTATGTTACAGACGAACAGATAGAACAGGCGCTGCAGTTTCAGCGTTCACAGACCGGAAAGAAGATACGCTTCGGTCAGCTGCTTCAGGAAATGGGATTCGTTACAGAGGGTCAGGTTCTTCTTGCTCTCGGAAAAAAACTGGATCTCCAGACTGTTAACCTTGAAGAATATGAGGTGAACGTCGATACGGTAGCAAGAGTCCCCAAGGCGATCGCTGAAAAATACTGCGTTATCCCCATTTCGGAAAACGATGGCAGACTCCAGCTGGCTGTATCCGACCCTCTCAACTTCTACGCTCAGGAGGATATCCGCCAGATAGTCGATATGTCCCTTGAGATACTCCTCTGCGAAGAACCGAGAATACGCAAGGCTATTGAATATTACTACGCTGAGATCAGTACAAAGCAGGCTGCCAAGAAGGCTAACACCTCAGCTGAGGGCATCGAGGTTCCGGAGCTTAACGCTGACGACGCTGATGATGATGTTCCGATCATCAAGATGATAAATTCACTTCTGGTAAGAGGATACAGTACAAACGCCAGCGATATCCACATTGAGCCGGGCAAGGATTTCACCAGAGTCCGTATGCGTGTGGACGGAAATATGGTAGATTACCTTATTCTCCAGAAGCAGCTCCATAATTCGGTGGTTGCACGTATCAAGATCATGAGCAATCTTGACATCGCCGAAAAGCGTTTGCCTCAGGACGGTAACTACCACGCTGTACATGACGGCATTGAGATCAATATGCGTATATCTGTCCTTCCAACTACTCATGGCGAAAAGGTGGTTATGCGTTATCTGGTATCCGACACAAAAATCGACAGAACTGACCACTTCGGTATGGATGAGCATTCATATAAGCTTATCCTGAAAATGCTCTCTGCACCTAACGGTATCATATATATCACTGGCCCTACCGGTTCGGGTAAGACCACTACACTTTACATGGTGCTCCAGCATCTTGCCCAGAGACCTGTAAATATCTCAACTATTGAAGACCCTGTGGAAAAGGACATCGCCAATGTTACGCAGACGGCGGTAAACCTTGCAGCAGGCATGACCTTCGGCGTGGGACTCCGTGCACTGCCCCGTCAGGACCCTGATATTATCATGATCGGTGAGACACGTGACCTTGAAACTGCGGAAATCTCTATCCGCTCCGCTGTAACGGGACACCTTGTTCTCTCCACGCTCCATACAAACGACGCTATTTCTTCTATCGTCCGTCTTGAGGATATGGGTATTGCGCCCTATCTTCTTGCCAACTCTATAGTAGGCGTTGTAGCTCAGCGACTTGTAAGAAAGGTATGTCAGTTCTGCTCATATGAGACTGATGCCACTCCTGAGGATATTGCAATTGTCGGCAATGGCATCCCCAAGATCGTTCGGGGAAAGGGCTGCAAGGTCTGCAATAACACAGGCTACAAGGGCCGAGTTTCCATTCACGAAATGGTTTACATCGACAAGAAGCTCAAGCGTATGATCGCTCAGGGCGTTGATACTCAGGAAATGACGGCATACGCCAAGGAAACTCAGGGTATGAAGAACCTTGTAGACAGTGCGATAGACCTTGTACGTGAGGGCATCACAACACCTGAAGAAGTACTGAAGGTTTCATATTATTCCGACTAAAGAAAGGCTTTGATAACCATGACAATGAATGAGCTTATAATGAAGGCTCGTGAGCGTAAATGCTCAGATATACACATAAGCGAGGGTATGCCCGTATCCTTCAGAATACACGGTCAGCTTGTTGACAGCGGTTTCTCGTTTCCTGCGGCTGAGACAAGGGAAATGATACTCTCAATGATGAGCGAGGATCAGAAAAGACAGCTTGAAAGCGGCAACGATGTTGACTTCGCTATTGAAACTCCCGACTACTGCCGACAGAGAGTTAATGTATTCCGCCAGATGAAGAAGGTTGCGGCGACGATCCGACTCCTCAACAATACCATACCTACTCTTGAACAGCTGAAGATGCCAAAGGTCCTCAAAGACCTTGCGGATCAGCCGAGAGGTCTTGTTCTTGTAACAGGCCCTACAGGTTCGGGTAAATCTACTACCCTTTCAGCTATGATAGACTACATCAACAAGAACCGTGCAGAGCATATCATAACCATAGAAGACCCGGTGGAATATGTTTACGATTCAGGTATGTCGGTAATCCATCAGAGAGAGATCGGCGTTGACTCAAAGAGCTTTGCGGCGTCGCTGCGTTCATCGCTCCGTGAGGACCCTGATGTTATTCTCGTAGGCGAAATGCGAGACTTTGAGACTATCTCAGCTGCGATCACAGCGGCTGAAACCGGACATCTTGTAATGAGCACACTTCATACAACAGGTGCAGCCCAGACCCTTGACAGAATCATTGACAGCTGTCCGCCTCACAGCCAGAATCAGGTACGTTCACAGCTGTCAACTATCCTGAAGGGCGTTATCACACAGGCGCTGATACCTCTTGCAGCAGGCGGAGGACGTGTAGCTGCAACGGAGATCCTAATAGGCACAGACGCAGTAGGAAGCCTTATCCGAGACAACAAGTGCTTCCAGCTTTCAACAGTAATGCAGTCGGGTGCAGCTCTCGGAATGCACACCCTGAACAATGACCTTGCACGGCTTGTACGCTCCGGCACGATCAGACGTGACGATGCGATACGTGTATCAAACAATAAGAACGAGATTCTTGATCTTCTGAACTAATAGAAGAGAGGTGAGAATAATGGAGACGAGGAAAAAAGGCTTTTCTCTCGTTGAGCTTATCTGTGCCATGACCATTGCCGCTATAATTACTGCGGCAGCGGCTCCCAATGTTGCGGGATATCTTCAGAACTCAAAGCTGCAGAATTACCGGACTGCGCTGAATAACCTTATAGGCGAGCTTCAGACTCAGCTTCCGGAGAACCGCTACTGGAACTGGGAAGAGGCACACGAAACAGCCGAGGCTATCCTTCGCTCCGACGCAGGAAGAACGGTTTCTGCGGTTACACCGGCTGTAACCGGTATTGATGAGTATATACTCAATAACGTCAGCAATGACAGCAATGTAGAGTTCAAGGTAAGCCTTACCTTTGAGGATGTTGTTGGTCTGAATACCCAGCAGAAGGTTACCATCACAGGCGAATGCGTCGATTTCCCGACTGTCACTTCAGATGGGAATGAGTGCTTTGTGAATCTGAAGGGGAATGCGATTGATTCGGGTGGGTATCCGATGGTCACTACCTTGGTTACATCAACCGAGCGAGGCGGTTGGAAATCATTGCAGGACAGAATACGATCCTATGGAGATTGGCAGACATGGTGGACTGATCCCGCAAATTCAGCTCATAACTTTTCAGGCGACGCTACCTTCCCGGATCAATACAAGATTCCGAATACTCTTGTAGTTAATACAACTGACTATGCCGCAAACAGTGTTAAATTCATTCAGTTCAAATTCAGCTACTATAGCAAGCTGTATACTGATAATGATTATAACAGCTGGAATGAAGCGCTTGGAACATGGAATAAAATCCCCAAAGGCTATATGGCGTTTCCTAATGTTGATGTGAACAATGGCAGCGGAACTGGTGCACAGTATGATGCGGCAAAAAAGGGCTCATCCTATCACTGTGATAATGTTTACGTTTACATTGGCAGTGACAGTGATCTGGACTGCGTAAACTTTATAAGCACTGATGCTGATGGCAATGAAGTTTATGACGACGATGCAGCTATGGCAGCACATGGCTGGGTGAGATTCGATGTAATTTTCGAAGACAGCGATCCTTTCATTGGAAAATTCCGTGAATATGCAAATCCGTTTTCAGACGGTGCAAAGGCAGTCGCCGCGTTCAAGAACAAATATGACTCTGCTATAACTTTTGGACCTGACGGCATTACTCCGGTCAATAATACAAAAATATTGTACAGAGTAAACCTGTATAACACTATAGATGCAATGGAGTCAAGCCGTGGCTGGATTGTTGTAAGCGATTCTAATGTATATATTGAACCGAATGATGCGATGATCTATGTTGATAATGGTGATATTCCGACTGATACCTCTGTATGTCAGTATAATAGCAAAGTAGAGCCGCATTACAGACCATGCTTTAACACTGAGATCAATGAAAAGGTTCAAGGTTATCGTCAGACAATATATCTTGATCTTGCCAAAAAAGGCTATCTTCCTGGTGACGAGCTTCAACTTGTTATAAGTGATGTTGATGCTGATATGGTTATTGATGGATTTGCAAAAACAGCAGAAGATTCATGGGCATATAGCATAGCTTCGAATGTAGACCGTGTAACTAATGAATCAGCTTCGTTTTTTAACAAAATAATATATAACGTCACTAAGGTTGATCAAAGCACAGTATGTATTGCAATCGAGCTCACTTGGAATATATATCCATATATCAGAATAAACCTTGCTGGCATATATAATCCATCCGGTGCTGATATTGACCTTCGTTTCAACAGAACCACTGTTAATACAACAAAGATACCTGTAACTGTAACTTACCCAATGGTAACCATCAACGGCAGCGAGGACTACACAATAGTAACCTTCGACTGGTCGCACTGCTCTTACATCACAGCAACCAACGCAAACGCCATGAAACTTGTGTTCAACAAGGCGCTGAACTTTGATGTGTATGACAAGAACTTCAATAAGCTTATGTCACCTGCGGCGGCAACGAATACATTCATACCAAGCCTTTACGGCAGTACGGTAATGAATGATAAAATCGTCCATCTATACTGCAAGGGTGTAAGTGCGGATGATATTCTGTATAAGATAGAGGACGCTCCTGAGCCTCCTGCAAATGGAAGTACTCCTGCGACTACTACAACTACAACATCTACAACAACTACTACGACTACAACCACAACAACTACTACTTCAACTACTACAACCGAGTCAACCACCTCCACTACCACAACCACCACTACCATACCTGCAACAGAATCCACTACTACGTCAACAACGACCAAACCCACCACTGCCTCTACTACATCCACGACGACAACAACCACAACAACTACCGAGACTACAACTGAGACAACAGCTTCTTCTGCTGGTCCGGTTCTGCCGGATTACGGTGAGGGTATTGTACTGGATGACATTGCTTATGACAGTCCTTACGATTTATCAAAATATAATTATAAGAATATAACTAAGGTAGTTATTCAACTTGAAGGTGATGTTGGTTACGGATTTGGCGGAGTAGTATATTTCGGAAATCATGTATCTGCATTTGGATTTGATTCCAGCCATCTGACTGAAAACTACACTATTGAAGTTGATGTTACGGATACAGACTCAACGCTTTACATTGGATACTATTGGGGTTCAATGAATCTCGTATCTGTAACCCTTTATTACGACTAACAACAATACCCCTCCTGTAAAACAGGAGGGGTATCTTCATACCTATACAATAATCAGAACCCGCACATTGTCAGATACCAATCAGCAATAGGCTCTCCGATAAACACCGCCGAAGCGATTCCTATGGAGAGATACGGACCGAACGCAAACTGCGAGTCGCCGGTACGTGCTTTACGTATAAGCCCGAATATACAGCCTGTGATAAGACCAATGAAAATCGCAGGAACGACAGCCTTTGCGCCAAGAATAAAGCCTCCGGCAAGCATCAGATAAGCGTCGCCTCTGCCCATTGCACGTTCGCCCGATGCCACTGAAATAAGCATAAGCGGAATGAAGCCTATAGCCGCACCGATAAGATGTGATACTATCGAAGCGTCGCCGCTGATAAGATCAAGTGCAGTCTGTCCCACGCCGAGTATACCTATGAATCCTACAACATACATACTGATAAGCTGGGTGTCAAGATCCATGAAAAATACAACCATCAGTGCTGAAAACAGCAGACAGCATATGACAGCCTGAACAGGCGCTTCAAGTATGCCGAAATATGCAAATATCAGCACGTAAAATACTGCATTAAGGCTCTCTACAAGAGGATATCTACCGGATATTTTCTCGCCGCAGCTTCTGCACTTTCCTCTAAGCAGCAGCCAGCTGAATATGGGCACAAGATCCCGCTTCTTTATAAATGCGCCGCAGCTCATACAGTGGGAGTTTACCTTTGTGAGGGATTCCTCCTTTGGAAGTCTGTAGATACACACATTCAGAAAGCTGCCGATAGCTGCACCGAACATGAATATTATCATATACAAAAATACAAAGCAGAGATAGTACATAAATATCCGGCTCCTTTACGTCATATAAGCCTGAGCTTATAATTATTTTTCAAGGATAATATCACAGATCCTGTCAACGTCGCTGAGTTCAAGGTCTGCATAAAGAGGCATTGTGAGCACCTGCTGGCTGAGCTTCAGTGCAACAGGAGTATCATCTGCATCGTATCTGCCCTTGTAACAGTCAAATGTATTTGTCAGCGGATAGAAGTACTTTCTCGCACCGATTCCATGCTCCGCAAGACGCTTCATTACGCTGTCACGGTTTTCGCCGAAAACATCCTCATCGAAAATCACAGGGAAATATGCGTAGTTGGACTGAACATTCTCCTGAACAGGGCTGAGCTTGATACCCTTAACGCCCTCAAGACGGCTTCTGTAGCGTTCTGCAACAGCCTTTCGCTTGGCGATCTCACCGTCAACAAGGCGGAGATTACACAGACCCATTGCGGCGCAGAATTCATTCATCTTGGCATTTGCACCGATCTCGTCAACAGTCTCCTGATCACGGATGCCGAAATTCTTCAGGCGGAAAAGAGTATCCCCGAATTCCTTGTCACTGAAGCAGGCTGTTCCGCCCTCAACTGTATTGAAAACCTTTGTTGCGTGGAAGCTGAAGCAGGAAACGTCACCATATGAGCCAATGCCCCTGCCCTTGTACTTTACGCCAAAAACATGGGCTGCGTCGTAGATGACCTTCAGGTTATGCTTCTTTGCGATACGCTCTATTTCATCAACATTGCAGATATTGCCGTATACGTGCACCGGCATGATAGCGCAGGTCTTGTCAGTAATAAGCTCCTCTATCTTTGTTACGTCCATTGTGAAGTCAACGTCGTTTACATCGCAGAACACAGGAGTAAGACCGTTTCTCACGATAGCCTGTGTTGTAGATGCAAAGGTAAAGGGCGTTGTGATAACCTCACCCTCAAGTCTCAGGGCCTGAAGTGAAAGCTCCAGTGCCATGTGACCGTTTGTGAAAAGGTCAAGTGACGTAACATCCAGATATTCAAGCAGTTCACGCTGAAGCTGCTGGTGCTTTGCACCCATATT
>JAZNOB010000261.1:0-11579 GCA_045580565.1 Ruminococcus sp. | reverse complement strand
TCCCCTTACTAAGGGGAGCCTTTGGGCGGTGCGCTTTGCACTTTTAATCGCACGCACGACTTTAACGCCCCTTGAGGGGCACTTGTGTTTATGTATCGGACGCAGGAGCTTAAATGGGGTGGACTGCGGTGAAGCTGGCGCCAGCTTCAAACTACAATTATACTTCCCAACATTTGATAGAGAACCTATTATTTATACGGGTATTGCAAGTAAGACTTCGCACAGCCTTCATACTGTCTATGCCTCACGCCGTTCCACGAACCATCGTCCCAGACGGACTCCGCATATATCGGCGCATCTCTCGAAAAAGAGATATGTCCGTCTGCCCATAACGCTGATGGTGAACCTGTCTCCCTGACCGCCTGCTTTCTGAGCCGCCGCAGGTCTTACGTCAAATATACGGTCTACATCAAATTTTGTGCCGTCCTCCCAAGTTATAGTCCTCGGACGCATATTACCGTCAGTGTCAAAGGATACATCCACATCAACGTAAACCTTATATTCCATAAGCATCCTCCTTGTAAATGCTGCCCTTCAGAAAGTTTCCGTGGGCATATACAGGAAGCTCGGATATACTGAATCCCTTCTGCTGAAGTACCCGCATCTTGAAAGCCAGCAGCTCATAAGGAACATTGAAGCTTGCAGCCAGCTGATCGCAGGTCAATCCGTCCTTTATGCTTTCGATAAGCGTACCCTCATCAATAAGCAGCTCAGCGGCAAATACATTTGCTTCATATTCCATTATATCAGCCTCGTCCAGAAGGGAAAATTCGTGAAAATCATGGGACTCTGCAGCCTTGCTGTGAAGTGTTGCGTGACCAAGCTCATGGGCAATGATTATCCTCTGCTCCTGTTCTGAAAGTGCGTTGTTTACGATTATCGCTTTCATTTTGCAGGCTGTAAGAAAGTAGCCCTTGCAGCTTCCCTCGCAGGTGCCGAGAGGATGATACATAAGCAGTATACCAAGATTTCTGCATATGCGCACAGGATCGCTGCATCCCCAGAAGCTGCGGAGCTTACCTGCTTCATGGGTGATTTCCTCAAGAGTATATGAAAGCATGGTCATTCACTTCCGTTCTTTTTT
This sequence comes from Ruminococcus sp., assembly GCA_045580565.1. GTDB lineage: Bacteria > Bacillota > Clostridia > Oscillospirales > Ruminococcaceae > Ruminococcus_C. The sequence continues at coordinate 10,495 of JAZNOB010000261.1, read as the reverse complement.
CCGTAGGTAGTTCTTGCAGCCTCCTTGCATTTCAGGTAAGCCTCCATAACAGATTCAAAATAAGCGTCTTTTGCTTCCTGAGGTATAGCACCTCCTGCAAAAAGTGCAGCGTTTCTTTCCATGAGAAACCGGATCTCACGTGCAGCCTTTTCACCGTATTCACGCCGTATTTCATCCACATAGGGCTGCTGTTCCAGACCGTAGGACGGGTCTTCTATCTCATCACGTCTGAGATATTCTTCCGATACGCCCAGAACCTCCGCCAGCTTTATAAGACGAGAACTATGTGGTTTTGACTGACCGGATTCATATGCAGCTACTGCTCTTGTGGAAATACCTATCCTCACCCCAAGCTCCTTCTGGCTTATCCTGAGTCTGCTGCGTCCCTCACGGACTTTTTCAGCGAATACCTTCATAAAATTACCTCACTTCCGGAATAACTTCATAAACTTCATTAAAACTATTGACAAACATCATATGACGTGGTATAATTCATAATAATGAAGTTTCACAGCTTATAACTTCATTATAATACATATAACTTCATTTGTCAAGTGAGTTTTGCAGTATTTTCTTCAGGAGGCGAGGATATGTCCAGAGTTATACTTCATAGTGATATGAACTGTTTTTATGCATCGGTTGAGATGATGCTTGACCCGAAGCTCAGGAACAGACCTTTAGCAGTTGGCGGCAGCCGGAGCGACAGACATGGTATAATCCTTGCGAAAAGTGAGGAGGCAAAGCGTATGGGCGTTACAACTGGAATGACCTTGTCGGATGCGCAGAGATGCTGTCCGGAGCTTGTTATAGTACCGCCTCAGTTTGACCAGTATGTGAAATACTCAAAGCTTGCCCATGAGATATACAGCCGGTATACTGACCTTATCGAGCCTTTCGGACTGGATGAATGCTGGCTTGATGTGACTGCCAGCACAGGGATCTTCGGCAGCGGTGAAGTTATTGCCGAAACGATACGCAGAACCATACGTGAAGAGCTTGGGCTTACTGTAAGTATTGGCGTATCGTTCAACAAGGTTTTCGCAAAGCTCGGTTCGGACATGAAGAAGCCGGATGCTGTAACGGTGATATCAAAGGAGAATTTCCGTGATAAGATATGGCAGCTTCCGGCAAGCGAGCTGCTGTTTGCAGGACGTTCTACTGTCAGGAAGCTTGCTGGAATGGGTATCTATACTATCGGTCAAATCGCACAGTGCGAGCCTGCGGTGCTTCAGAAAAAGCTTGGGAAAAATGGCGTTATACTTCATTCCTATGCCAGCGGACATGAGTCCTCACCGGTTATGCAGGATGGCTGTCATGCGCTTATACAGTCAGTGGGGCACGGTGTTACCTGTACCGAGGATCTTGCAGACAGCAGGGAAGTGGGAAGCGTCATGCTGGCACTGTCGGTTGATATTTCCAGAAAGCTTCTCAAGCATGGCCTTTATGCTGAGGGAGTTCAGATCGCTGTAAGGGATACGGCACTTAAAACAAAGCAGTGGCAGACCAGCTTTTCACGAAGAACGAGAGATGAACGTGATATAGCATTTGCAGCAGCGAAGCTTTTTGACAGCTCCTATGTATGGACAAAAAAGGTAAGGTCTGTTACAGTGAGGGCGATAAATCTGGTGAGCGAGGATATGCCGGTGCAATGTGATCTGTTTGAAGATACTGCTGCATTTGAAAAGCGTGAACGGCTTGATGAGGCTGTAGAAGCCCTGCGGTGCAGGTATGGCAGCAGAAGTATAGTCTATGGTGCGGCGGTAAACTGCAGGAAGCTGCCCCGTGTAAAGCCGGTGTCAACTCTGCCGCAGGCGACGCCATAATCGTACATTATCAATTTACCATACTCATACCAATAAAAATGCCGCTGTGTGAAAACAGCGGCAAATATTTTTATGATTTTTTTCTTTCGTTTTTCTTTGCAGTCTTTTTGGCAGCCTTTTCTTCCTTTTTGATTGCCTCAATGATCTGCTGAAGCTCCAGAGCCTTTCCGAGGTCGCCCTCGATTTTCAGCTTTCCGGTGGTATAAGCCATGACAGCATTCATGGAACCGTCAGCAATCTTAAGGAAATCCTCACCTGTGGCGATAAGCTTTACGTGGCGGTCGTAGTATTCGTAAGGCTCAACGGTGAGCTTTCTGTCCTTCAGCTCGATGTAGAATGCACCCTCGCCCTCTCCGATAATGTCAACCTGTACAGCAAGGAAGTTGTTAAAGCCGCTTACGTCGCTTTTCATGAACTGCTCTTTTGCAGCACTGAAAATTTCTTCATATGTCATAATAGTACCTCTTTCTATCAGGAGCAGAGCTCACCCTGTGAAGTCTGTTCTCTCTTGATTTTCTTTGATGTAGTCTTATCAAATTCAGTATCACGTATTCTCAGTCGGCGGATAGCCTTTGCGCCCGATACAGTTCTGTTTACCTTGTCAACGTGCTCCTTGAAGAGCGTCAGCACTTCTTCACGGGAAAGCTGAGCTTCAGCATTAGGGAATATCTCAGCGCAGATAGTGCCTTCTTCGGCATATACCAGAATCTCGCTGAGCCAGTCAAGACCTGAGAACTTGTTCTCAAGCTCCTCAGGAGAAACATTTTCGCCGTTGCTGAGGATGATGAGATTCTTCTTTCTGCCTGTGATATGGATGCGTTTTCTCTCGTCAACGTATCCAAGATCGCCTGTCATGAGCCAGCCGTCCTCAGAGAGAGCTTCAGCAGTAGCTTCCGGATTCTTGTAGTAGCCCATCATAACAGAGGGGCTTTTAGCCCAAATCTCGCCGTCAACTATCTTAACAGTACAGCCGTTTACGATAACGCCTACATCGCCTCTGCACTCGTCCTCCCATACGCCAGTAGTAATTCTGGGTGAACACTCAGTCATGCCATATCCCTGAGCGATCGGGATACCGAATGAAGCGTATGCTTTTGCAAGGTCGGGGTTAAGATATGCGCCGCCGCTGTAGATACCCTTGAGATTCGGACCGAATACAGCTCGTGCAATAGTCTCTACAGGAACATCGGGTGAAGCCGCAGCTGCAGCCTGTATCTTCTTGTAGATAGTCTCGGCGATCATAGGAACGATCATCAGCGTAGTGGGCTGGTACTTCTTCAGGTTCTGGGCAATGTGCATCATGGAGTCATTTACGCATACAGTTGTGCCATAGCGCAGCGACAGAAGAATATCGCAGGTGAAGCAGTATACGTGATGTATAGGAAGTACAGTAAGCACAACATCCTCAGGAGAGCTTTCATTTTCCATGCACATTGTATTATCGATAAGATTGCTGTGAGAAAGCATAACACCTTTGCTTTTGCCGGTAGTGCCTGATGTATATACAATAGCTGCACATGATACAGGGTCGATCTCAGGCAGAGCGTCAGCAGGTTCGTATTCAGTAAGGATATTCTCCATCAGGAAAACACCCTCAGTATCAGAAGCCTGAAGGCATACATATGTATGGATCATAGGACATGAAGCCTTGATATCAGGCAGCATCGAAGCGTAACGCTTGTCAAAGAAGAAGACCTCTGAATCACTGCGCTGGAGATGGTCGATGAGATCCTCGCATGACATCTGGGCGTCCAGCGGAACGATAACATTGCCGCTGCAGACAGTGCCGAAATACGCAGCAAGGTAGTGGGAACTTGTAGCACCGATAACAGCAGCATGGAGCTTCTGTCCGGCTGTTCTTTCACTGAGGAATGCTGCAAGCTTTCTGCATCTCTGCATATGCTCTGAAAATGTAGTTTCCTTTGTATCCCGTCCGGACTTTTCCTTCAGGAAAACCTTATCGCCGTAGCATTCAGATGATTTAAGAATAAGCTCCTGAAGAGAATTGATGTTTGTTACTGTATTCATTTATGCTCCTTTTCTTACATAAGGCTTTCGATGTAGCTGATAGCGTCGCCGACAGTGCGGAGCTCCAGAACCTCCTGCTCCTCAACGGCAATGTCAAAGGTTTCCTCGACCTCGCCGAGGAAGCTCATGAAGTCATAGGAATTGAAGTGAAGATCCTCAATGAATCTTGCATCCGGTGTGATATCCTCAGGTTCTACCTCAACGTACTGGCAGATGATAGGTTTAAGCTGTTCCAGCATAATAATTTCCTCCTAAATTTAAATCATATCAAGAATCTCGCCGATAGTGCGGCTGCTGTTTTCGATACCTCTGAAAAGCACACGACAGAGGTAGTAGTAGAGATATTCCATCTCATAGCTTGTAACGGCATCTTTGCGGTATTCGAAGTTGAAATTCAGTCCGCCGTCCTCTACACGGTGCATTACCGTCAGGTAGAGAGGCTGTGCAGCAACGCCGTTTGTGTACCACATACTCTTGTATGGAATGTCAGGTACCCTGTCAGCATCCTGCTTGAGAGTCATGGGCTGGTAGGTAAGGCTTATGCTCTCATAGCTTGCGCCGGGCTGAAGTTTCCAGTGACGGTTGCGCAGGAAAGTATGTGCGATGGAGTCGAAATTTGCGTGGCGGAAGAGCTTGTTCTGTTCCTCCTGCATCATTCTCAGACCTTCAATAAAGGTCATTTCAGGCTCCATAATAGTACGCAGCGGGAAGAAGTGTATTCTTGTACCGCCTGAACGCTTTTCAAGGAGTGTGCCTCGTCTTGCAACACAGCTCTTGATAGAGACATCTTTTTCATTGTCGTTGAATTTGGAAAGAACTGTACGAAGTCCCATCAGCAGCAGACAAACCATAGGTACACGGTTTTCCTCGCAGAACTTCATAAGTCTTTCAGACGGCTCCTTTTCCAGCTGGTATACAGAAATCGACGCCTCAGGGCTTATGGATGTTACCTTTGCGCTCCTCTGGTTGGGATTATTGTTTACCCTGCGCTGGGTGATAAGTCTGCCCATACCGTTGAAGTCGGTATACATAGGCTCGCTCTTTTCGATCTCTTCCTTCCAGTATGCAGCGTCCTTTTTCTGTGCAGGTGAGCCAGCCTCATATGCAAGATCCTTTTCAAGAGCCTTGATATATGACTGCATGGGCTTGGGATATTCAGTATCATACTGTTTAGCACAGTAGATCTCCAGTACATCACGTATAAAAGAAATGATAGAGCTTGAATCCATAGTCATATGATCTATTTTCAGGTACATACCGTTGTAGCCATCGGGAAGCTTTATCATAACGATCCTGCTCATAGGAGAGTGGAAACGCTTGAAGGGAACTGCAGTCCAGCGACGCATTTCATCGTGAGCGTCCTCTTCCTTCCAGTGAGAGAAGTCATAAAGCTCAATGTCACGCTCCTCAAAGGGAACGAGATACTGGTATACAGTATCGTCAGTATCCTTCAGGAATCTCAGACGCATTGATTCAAAGCGCTGGTATGATTCGTATATTGCCTCTTTCAGTACAGAGAAGTCTATCTCCATCTGAACATAAAAGCCCGTACCGATATTGAGCAGCTGGTGATAGGGACAGTGCATGGTGGAGTAGTTATGTATCCGCTGCGCAGCGGTCAGAGGGTAGCATTGGAGATTTACTCCGTTTACCTGAAACTCCTTCATTTAACATCCTCTCTTTCTGTATCATGCAAACCACTTTTCAATGAAAGCAGTTACTGCATTTTCGTATTCTTCCTTATTCTCATAATAGCTTGCGCCGTGACCTGCATTCTTTACCAGAAGCTTTTCCTTGGGAGATGCGCACACCTCGAAGTTCTTCTCAGTCATCCATACCGGTACGAAGTTATCCTTGTCGCCATGTATGAGGAGTACAGGACGGTCGGTTTTGCTGAGAGCGTCAAGGGTTGAGTAGTCACGGAATTTATAGCCTGCTTTTTTCTTGCAGAGCATATCGCTGAAATTCATGATGGGGAAGGGCTGGAGCTTATAGTCACGCTTCACCACATGAGCGAAAACATCATAGGGTGATGTGAATGCACAGTCCGCAACAGCACCCTTTACATTCGCCGGAAGCTCATTAAATCCCAGAGTCATCAGCGCAGTTGATGCGCCCATAGAAATTCCGTGAAGCAGAATTTCTATGTCTGAGCCGAAACGCTTGACTGCATATTCTATCCATTTCAGACAGTCGAACCTGTCGAGTATACCAAATCCGGCATAATCACCTTCGCTCTGTCCGTGTGCACGGTGGTCAGTGATAAGCATATCAAAGCCCATATTCTGATAATACTGAGCCGCAGCGCAGAAGTTTGAAAGTCCGTTGCTAGTGTAGCCGTGGAGGCAGATAACAAGCTTCCTGCCGGGATTTTCAGAAGCAAGATAATGTCCGCTTAGCTTTATGCCGTCACGTGCCTCGATATTTATGTGTTCAAGAGGCTGCTCCATGAGCCATTCCTTTGCAGGAGTAATAATCTTTCTGTATTCTTCCCATGTCTGATCGTCAGCCATTTCCTTCATGTCAACACGAAGCTTATCCTGTCTTGGGATAACGCTGTTAAAAAGCTTGACTGCACCTGCAAAAGAAGCAGCTCCGCAAACAAGCAATGCGCCGCCAACGACAGCTCCTGTAATGCCTAAAGCACTCATCAAATAATCACTCTCCTTAGGTTTTACTTATTTTACCATTTTTTGGGAAGCCGGTCAAGCAGAAAGGCTGAATATTTCTTGCAATTCTCTGCGATTTGTGATATAATAAAGAAAAATTTGTCCGTGTGGTAAATTTCTATATTGAAATTGATAAAATGATTTAACAATAATAGACATATGTCATAATTGAAAGGAGTATCCAGATGAGCCGTTTTATCAGATTTCAGGCGGTATTAGCATCGTCAGTCCTGCTTACAGCAAGTCTTTCGTCACAGATGGTACACGCCGGCAGCAGTGCCGATACATACTGCCTCATTGAACATAATGTATCATTTACAGACAGCGTTCCAGCTGACGCATTGAGCCGGCAGCTGTTGGGTGCTGATGAGTACGGGACTCTTACGGGTTCAGGCTACATCTATGAAATGTTTGCCACTGACGAGGAGAGGGAGTTTTACGACCGGATGCTGCGGGCAAGCATGGAGGTTCACGAGTCTGACGGAGATTATGAAATGATGCCCTTTGTGCAGTTCAGCGACCTGACAGATTATGAAACTGCAAAGGAGGTTGCGTGGATATTCCACTATAATCATCCTGAGTTCTTCTGGATGAACTCTCATATATGGATATCAGGCAGCGGCGGTATAGCCTTTGAGCTGTATGAATGCTATCAGGACGGTGCTGCACGAAACGCTGCAAAGGAGCAGGTGGAAGCGGTATGTGATGATTATATCGCAGGAGCGTGCAGCTTCAGCACTGAATATGAGCTTGCTGAATATCTTTTCAGAGAGCTTCATAATGATATTGATTATCAGGCAGGCGACCTTGACCAGTCCATAGCTTCGGCGCTTTTAGATAAAGAAACAGTATGTGCCGGCTACAGTAAATCCTACACACTGCTGTGCAATGCAGTGGGAGTTGAGACTGTGACCATAGTCGGCTACAATCATGGCTGGAATGCAGTAAAGCTTTCTGATAGATGGTATATCGTTGACGTAACAAACGGAAATTTCCTGTATTCTCAGGATGAGATGAGGGAGCTTGATATTGAGCTTGGGGCAAGGTTCACAGGGACTCTGACTTCATCTGACGGAACTGTGACGGAGCTTGACTTCTATATGCACGATATAGCAGAGCACCTGTTTCCATTGTATTATGACAGTTTTCCGGAGTGCAATACGGTCTATACCGAAGGTGCAGGAAATGTTCCGGCAACTACAACTGCGCCGGCTGTTACAACTATTGTCACAACCACAACTACGACTGTTACGACAACAGTGACTTCATCTGTTCCGTCAGTCGGATATATGAAGGGTGATGTGAATAGTGATTATTTGGTTGACCTTGATGATGCAGCCGTTGTTCTTCAGGCATATGCCATGAGTGCGGCAGGGCTTGAGTATGAATTGTCAGCTGAGGCGCTTGCCGCTGGAGATATCAACGGGAATAACAGGCTTGATATAGACGATGCGTCAATGATACTTACGTATTACGCTCGCAGTGCAGCCGGACTTGACATCAGCTGGGAGGATATAGTATAACACAGAAAAGGCGAAGCACATATGATGCTTCGCCTTTGAGTTTTTTTGGAGTTTAATTTTGAGTGGTATAATTTACATTACTGCCAGTAATCAACCTCATGAGGAAGGTCGATATCCTTTGCATGGAAAACAGGGTCCTTGCCTTCCTTGCGCTGTTTGTCGTAGTCTTTCAGCGCACGGATGGCGTATTTGCTGAGGATTAAGATAACAGGAATATTGATAAGTGCCATCGCACCCATTGTAATGTCAGCAATATTCCACAGCAGGTCTGCGCTGAGAACTGCTCCCAGAAGAACGATAAGGGCTGCGATAACATGATATACTGCCATAAATGTCTTGCCGGGAACCTTCTTCATAATGTAATATATACACTGGTCAACATAGTAGAGGTTTCCGAGAAGTGTGGTAAATGCAAAGAGTATCATAGCTGCTGTGATGAACAGAGGTCCGAACTGACCCAGAACAGCAGAAAGGGAAGCCTGAACATAGGGTGCACCGGAAAGGTCGGCAGAAGGCTCAACGCCGGAGCACATACACATAAATGCAGTTGCAGAGCAGATAAGGATAGTGTCGATAAATACGGACAGTACCTGGACAAGACCCTGCTTTACAGGATGGCTTACATCAGCGGAAGCAGAAGCATTAGGAGCAGAGCCTACGCCGGCTTCGTTGCTGAACAGACCTCTCTTGATACCATACATAACGCATGAGCCGCTGAAACCGCCGAAAATCGCCTTCAGGTCAAATGCTTCTGTGAAGATCCTGCCGAATACGGAGGGCAGGGATGTGATGTTGAGAATCACGATAAGCAGTGCAATAAGAACATATGCAACGCCCATAATAGGTACAAGGGTACTTGTAACCTTGATAACACGCTTGCCGCCGCCGAAAAGACAGAAGCCTACTACCAGTGCCAGAATAACGCCGATGATAACGGGAGTCCACTTTTCATTATAGAAGCTGTAAGTTGAGAATGTAGACTGGAGATTGTAGGATGCCAGCATATTGAAGCCAAAGCCGTATGTAAGGATAAGGAAAATGGAAAATACAATGGCAAGAGGGCGGCACTTGAAAGCAGCTTCAATGTAGTAAGCAGGTCCGCCGTATGCACCATCCGGACCTTTTTTCTTGTAGATCTGAGCGAGGGTACTTTCAATGAGAGCAGATGCGCCGCCGATAATAGCGATGACCCACATCCAGAAAACTGAACCGAATCCGCCAAGACAGAGGGCGGTCGATACGCCTACGATGTTTCCGGTACCTACTCGTGAAGCAGTTGATACCATAAGTGCCTGGAATGATGAAACATTCTTTCCGTCAGCGGGCTTTTCGGTAACGGATTTTATCTGCTGTCCGAAAAGTCTGAACTGTGCAAATCTGGTGCGGATCGTAAAATACAAGCCGCCCAGTATGAGCATAATGATCAGAATATAACCGTATAAAGCATCGTTTATAACTGAGGTGATCTGATCGAGCGTGGATAATAAATTGTCTAACATAGGGGTACTCCTTTGCATTTTGTAATAACTCCTAAAATTATATCAAAAACGGGCAAAAATGTCAATGAATATGATATGACTTAATTGTCAATCCTTATTTCTGACAGGAATTAAAGCATTATTCCTTCTTAACTCTATTGACTAAAGTCTGCATTTGTGTTATTATTTTATCATAGTAATGACTATAACCTGAAATTTAATGATAGTGAGGTACAGATATGGTTGAAGTAAAGTCATACAGAGGACACATCAGAAACTGGGAAGCACTGTGCAGTGAGCTTGGCATTGAAGCCGGTAGTCTTTCACGAGAAGAACGTGAGGCTCAGATACTTGTTAAGGCGTATGAGAAGTGGGGCTGTGATATGGCAGATCATATGCACGGAATGTTCGCATTTGCACTGTGGGACAGCTGTGAGAATAAGCTGGTCTGCATCCGTGACCAGTTCGGTACAAAGCCTTTTTATTATTACGTAACAGACAGCGGCGAGCTGCTTTACGGTACTATGATACGTGATATTCTTGATAAGCCCGGATTTGTCAAGGAGCTTAACGAGGACGCACTTCAGGTATATATGAGCCTTACCTATCCCGCAGGTGAGGAGACCTTCTTCAAGGGACTCATGAAGCTTATGCCCGGCAGATGTCTTACATGGCAGGACGGTAAGATCGAGATAAAGCGTTACTGGAGACCTACGTTCAATCCTGACAAGACCAGAAGCCTTGAGGACTGGGCGGATGAGATCCATGAGACAGTAAAGCAGATGATGGCTGAGGTAAAAACAGCTGATGAAACAGCAGAGTCATTCCTTTCAGGCGGAGTAGACTCTTCATATGTGCTTGCAATGTCAGACGCAAAGATGAGCAATTCCTGCGGATATGACGACGAGCGTTTTGATGAATCGGGACTCGCAAAGAAAACAGCAGACATACTTGGCATAGACAACACAAGATGT
>JAZNOB010000260.1:0-5376 GCA_045580565.1 Ruminococcus sp. | reverse complement strand
TGAGCCAAGGAGTTGTGTGATGAAATTGTCTTCCTAAGACCGCTTGGCCTCCGACTTTTGTGAATACCTCCGCACCCTGCACGATTCTGTGACCTACAGCGGAAATTTCATCCATGCTGGAGATAACAGCAGCATCGCCTGTGGTCAGAGCCTCAACAAGACGAGTGAACGCCTCGGAATGTGTGGGGAAGCTGCAATCCTCCTCAACAGCTCTGCCGTCAGCGGTCTTGTGGCTCAGATGGCCGTCAATACCAATACGGTCGCAGTTGCCCTTTGCGATAACAGACTCATCATCCATATTGATGAGCTGGTACTTCAGTGAAGAGCTTCCTGCATTAACAACGAGAATAATCATATTTTCAAGTCCTTTCATCTTTTTGCAGCCCCGAAAAGCAGGCTGCTTATGGAGTGATAAAAACTCCTCTATATATATTATAAGCTTTTTTCTGAAAATTGCAAGTACTTTGCTGAAATTCCTCCTGCATTTTCAGAAACAGACATATCAAGGCAAAGAAAGAGGGAACAAAACATGAAAATCAGCGGTATCATATGCGAATACAATCCCCTTCACAACGGGCATATTCACCATCTGAAAACAGTCCGTGAAAACGGCGCAGACGCCATAGTTGCTGTTATGAGTGGTAATTTCATGCAGCGAGGCGATGTGTCCATTATGGAAAAGCTGACCCGTGCCAAGCTTGCGCTGAAGGCAGGTGCAGACCTTGTGGTTGAGCTTCCGGTAATATGGTCGCTTTCACCTGCTGACCAGTTCGCTGCCGGCGGCGTTGCGATTCTTGACGCTTTACAGGTAGTTGACGAGATATCCTTCGGCTGTGAGTGCGGTGATATCGGTCTGCTCAGAGAGGCGGCGGAGGTGTGCCGTACCTGCCAGACTGAATATGCGGACACTCTGAGATATTTTACACGTCAGGGAAATTCTTATCCGGCAGTTCTTCAGGAGCTTGTGACACAGCTTGCAGGACCTGAGGTTGCGGCGGTTCTTTCTCATCCCAATAATACTCTTGCCGTATCCTACCTCAATGCTCTTGCTGACAGAAGAAGCCGCATACAGCCCTTTGCAGTACAGCGTAAGGGTGCAGGTCATCACAGCACCGAAGCAGTACCGGAGCAGACCGACATTCAGGAGGTGCGTGATGCGGCACCTGAGACAAGCCTTATCGCAAGTGCTTCATATATAAGACGCTGCCTTGATGAGGGCACCGACTGTCACAGAATGGTTCCGCCGTCCTCATGGAGAGAGATAGCGTCTGCACAGAAGCACGGCACCTTTGCGTCTCTCAGGAATCTTGAACGTGTGATACTCTATAAGCTTCGTACAATGGAGCCGGAGGAGATCGCAAATATTGCCGAGGTAGGCGCACAGGGACTTGCAAACCGCATCTATCAGGCACGCACAGCCACATCCCTTGACGATCTTATGGAACGCCTTAAGACCAAGCGTTATCCGGCGGCAAGACTCCGCAGAATACTTCTTCATATGCTTATCGGCATAACAAGGGAGGATATCTACTCGCTTCCGCCCTACGGCAGGATACTTGCATTCAATACTACCGGCAGAAAGGTTCTGGCTCTTTCCAAGGGCATACGGACTCTGCCCTTTGCTGAATCACTGAAGTGGCTGTCCGCACAGAATCCGGCAGCTATGAGAAGTGCGCTTCTTGAATCAAGAGCCACTGACATATATCAGCTTGCCTGCAATACAGTCGGCACAGCAGGCTCTGATTTCAGACATAAGATAATGCTGACAGAGACTACTGAAAATTAAGGAGATGATTTAATGGAACAGCAGCAGAACAGACCGAGGAAAAAGGTCACACGCAAGCAGCTCAGAAACAGACGTATCGGCGGACTTATCGTGCTTCTGATTATTATTTTCCTGTTTGCAAAGGGCTGCGCAGGCTGTATAAAATGCGCCTGCGGAACAGATGACCACAAGGAAAAGGACGCAGAGACCACAACTGTGACTACAGTGACGACCGTTGCCACCACAACAGCAGACAGTATTCTTCCTCAGGAATATCTTGTAGGCGAGCTGCCTGACGCACATCAGATAACTGTACCAGTCATCTACCAGAAGCCGGAGCTTCCTACCGGCGGCGAGGTAACATCTCTTGCGATGGTGCTGAATCATTTAGGCTATGACGTCACAAAGGAGACTCTTGCCCAGTATTATCTTACCTGTGCAGAGCGTGGCGAGGCGACATTCTCACAGGCGTTCATCGGTTCGCCCTTTGAGGAGGACGGAATGGGCTGTTTTGCACCGGTTATTGCCGATACCGCAAAGAAGTACCTTGCATCACAGGCGAGCAGCAGATCTGTAAAGATGCTGAATGCTGACAATTTCGAGGATGTGCTTCTGAGAGTTGCAAGCAATCATCCTGTTATAGTATGGGTAAACTACGATCTTGAGCTTCGTCAGGAGGAATACTGTTTTACAGTATACGGACAGGGACTTACTACCACAGCTGTAACTACAGCTCCGGCACTGGCAGCATCGTCTGACGCCACATCCGAAACAGCCGCTGCTACAGCGCCGGTAATAACATCCTCAGGCAAGCAGGACGTATACTGGATACCCAATGCAACCTGCGTAGTCCTCACGGGCTATGATATGAACAACGAGACAGTCACAGTAATCGACCCGCTTCAGGGCGAGATAACTTATGATATGGGAATGTTCAAGACATCCTATAATGCGCTGTCCAAGCAGGCGATCATTATTTATTGATGTACGCAAACAGCCGGAATGATTATTCCGGTTGTTTTTGCATTTTAGAGCTATAAAATTTACGTAAATATAGGAAAGTTTACTATATAGGTAAAGAATACGGGTGTATTTTGTGCATAACGCCAATTAACCGGAGATAGTAATATGTTGTATAATATAAGTGAGGAAAAGTCTGGAAGATACAGACAGCCTCAGGCAGAGCCGTTTCTTATAATGAGAACGGCGGAGTTAACAAGACTGAATAGAAAGGTGGTATTTTTATGAAAAATAAAATGATGAAAGTGTTATCTGTTTTAATGAGCTTTGCACTTTCCGTTTCTGCTTTGGTTTGCCCTGCTTCGGCATATTATGAAGGTAAGTATGAATATATAGTTAATGCCTTTGACCTGACCAAAGAGCAGATAGCTGAAGCTGAAGTTTTTATCGCTGCAAACGACCGTGCCGGACTGTATGACTATCTCAGATATGAAGTTGATAACGTACAACCGCTGGCAGACGGCGGCGTACAGGCAAAAAATCGCAGGCTTGAATTTCTGGCAACGCGGTTTACTGATGAATATATTCTTGATGATGACGAAGCTTATGATATGATCGTAAAATACTTTGTTTATATGATGGAGAATTATGAAGACATTCCGTGGGAATGGGTGAAAAATCCCGGAGATCAGCCTCATTACGGTGATGTAAACAATGATTACAGAGTGACCATTTCTGACGTTATCATGATGAATAAAATGGCATCTGGTATTATCAGTGTGGATAATCCTCAGCAGGCTATACTTGCTGACGTTGATGGAAACTGCAGGATAAACTATAACGACCTTACAGTTCTTCTGCAGTATGTGGTGAACGAGATCGACACTCTTCCTGCGGAGGAATATTATTGGTAAAACACAAAAGCCACCGGAAATCTCCGGTGGCTTTAATATTACGTATCTTAGAAATCAACCTCAAGGTCATAGTAACAGCACTTCAGCAGCTTCTCCATCTCCTCCTGAGTGGGGATTCTGGGGTTAGAGCCTGTGCAAGCGTCTGCAATAGCATTTTCAGCAATAGAGGGCAGTCTTTCAAGGAAAACATCCTCCGGTACGAAGCCCTGTTCGCAGGGATAGCTGTCAGCACCGTAGTTCTTGATGCACTGAGGAATGCGAAGTTCGTCGTTCATTTTTCTCAGGAACGCAATGAGCAGTCCAACCTTTTCATCATCGTTTGCGCCGCCAAGTCCCATGTAATCAGCGATAACGCCGTATCTCTTCTTAGCAGTCTCGTCCTTAGCGTTGAATGCGATAACCTTAGGCAGATACATAGCATTAGCCGCACCGTGGATGATATGTGCGCCGAAATCCTGGAAGATAGCACCGGTCTTATGTGCCATAGAGTGAACGATACCCAGCAGAGCGTTTGAGAATGCCATACCAGCAAGACACTGCGCATTGTGCATCTTCGCACGAGCCTCCATATCGCCGTTATAGGACGGGATAAGCTCCTTCTGGATCATTTCGATAGCGTGGATAGCCAGCGGATCTGTGTAGTCGCAGTTAGCTGTGGAAACATAAGCCTCTACAGCGTGAGTCATAGCGTCCATACCTGTATGTGCAACAAGCTTCTGAGGCATAGTCTCAGCAAGCTCAGGGTCTACGATAGCAATATCCGGTGTAATTTCAAAGTCAGCCAGCGGATACTTGATACCCTTGTCATAGTCAGTGATAACAGAGAATGCTGTAACCTCAGTAGCAGTGCCGGAGGTTGACGGAATAGCCACAAAATGAGCCTTCTTACGCAGCTCCGGAATACCGAATACCTTGCACATATCCTCAAATGTGCAGTCCGGATGCTCGTACTTGATCCACATAGCCTTTGCAGCGTCGATAGGAGAGCCGCCGCCCATAGCTACGATCCAGTCAGGCTGGAACTCGATCATCTTTTCAGCGCCGTTCATAACGGTTGTAACCGACGGGTCAGGCTCAACGCCTTCGATGAGCATAACCTCCATGCCAGCTTCCTTCAGATAGTCCTCAGCCTTCTGCAAAAAGCCATTTCTCTTCATAGAGCCGCCGCCCACTACGATAACAGCCTTGCTGCCTTTGAGAGTTTTGAGAACCTCCATGGAGCCTTTGCCATGATATAAGTCTCTCGGTAATGTAAATCTTGCCATAATAATCAGCCTCCGTTTAGTATTATGTATTTTTGGCGTAGGATTTCACTATAATTCACCAACACCTGTCAATTTTAAGTATAGCATCTGTATAAATATTTTGGGTGAACTTTGCATGAACCTTTTGTAGATTTTAAACCATACTGTGTGATTTCCTGCGGCAGAAAAATCGACTTAAAAAAACAATGGACTGAGCCTGAAGAATGCTAATTTTCGGCACTGAAACATTATTTTTTTAATTTCAGACAAAAATGCTTGACAAGATGAAAGTGCTATGATATAATATTTAAGTCAGCTTAGCTGATTGCATATAACGAGGTGTGGCTCAGTTTGGTAGAGCACTACGTTCGGGACGTAGGGGCCGCAGGTTCGAATCCTGTCACCTCGACCATCTCAGGTCTCTGCAAAATAGATGACACGTCAAAAAACCACGGAAATTCCGTGGTTTTTGCGTTTTATAGGGCGAAAAAAG
>JAZNOB010000259.1:0-6255 GCA_045580565.1 Ruminococcus sp. | reverse complement strand
TTCCTAAGACCGCTTGGCCTCCGACTTTGTATAAAATAAATTCACAATGGTGTTGTAGCATTCATCAGGCATTGCAGCGTGTGTACTGTCTATATTGAAACCATTTGCGATAACAAAAGCCCCGTAAACTTGTTCAAACATAGAGGCTACGCCTTTATAAGATGCCATTGAATAAATAACGTGTGCCCAGCAGTTTCTTGCGTCACCTTGAGTTCTGAGAGGATAATTTGAAAGGAGTTTGGATGTGGTAGCTCTCGCTCCACTATACCACTCCGTCATCATATGTGTCTGAGTGTTAATGCGATCATCAGAAAGCTCAAAGCTAAGATTGCTTGTTGTGACAGGTGTTGCGGAAAAATCAATGGTATCATAGGTAGTGTTAATAGCGGATACGAAGCCGGATGAATCAGCACAGTACATATTACCATTTTCATCCGCAATCAAGCTGTAGTCTATGCTTCCGTCGGAGGTATCCAGACCATCTGCAAAATACAAACCGCATGAGAGTGCAAAGTCATTTTCCAGTACTGATGCGGATATGAAAGCGCATACATCATTATTATAGATAACAGGGAAGTAGTAAGTATCTGCGTCGTAGCTTATATTCATCTCTGAATCAATGCGATAGATATTGAAAGGGCTTCCGATATAAGCGTCAAACATATTACCTGTGATACTCATATCAGCGGAGGTATTCAGCAGTGCATTTACGCACGAGCCAAATCCGTCATCCTGAAGAATTGAGTCGATTATCTGCCGGGATGTGTCATCTGCATAAGCAATGCACTCTGAACTAATACCAGATGCTGCTTGTGACACAATAAGTGACAGAGCTAATAACATACTTGTGATTGATTTGCGAGTGGATTTGTTTGTTTTCATAGTAATACCTCCTTATTTGTTGGAAAAGTTTATGTTTACAACAACAGTATATCATACAAAAATTAAAATGTAAATAGTTTTCATCCAAAAAATAATTTTTTTGACTTGAAATAATTATTCAAAAAGGAGGATATCATATGCCATCCAGAAGCATCCGCAAGGACACGATAAAGCTCACTGTAATACAGTTCGCAATTGAATGCCTGACTCTGTGGCTGAACCTTTGGATAACCAGAAAGGCAGGCTCGGCAGCTGTCGGCATGATCGCACTTATGGGGACGTTTTTCCAGTTTGCGTCTGTTGCGTCGGGCGGAGGAGGATATCTTTGTGCAAGCCGGTTTGTATCAGAGGAGCTGGGCAGAGAAAAGGGAAGTCCTGAAGGCATACTCAGATACGGTGTCGGCTTCAGCCTGCTTCTGGGATTGCCGGTGTCTGTGGGAATTATGTCAGCCGCACCATTTATAGGAGAACGATTTTTTCAGAGCAGTGAAATGACGCTGCCTGTCTGCATTCTTGCCATTATATTGCCTGTTGGCGGAATTACCGCTTGCCTCAAAGGCTGGTGCAATGCTGTGTGCAGAGTGAGCGTATCCGCTTTCAGTGATGTGGTGGAGTTCATAGTCAGAATGTCTGTGCTGTGTATGTACCTTTTCCGTGCAGAAAGTGCGGATGTACATAGCCTTTGCGTGGTACTTGCACTCAGCATGGCGGCAGGCAATATCGTAAGCCTTATAATTCTTCTGTGGGATTTTATTTCTCACCGTATGAAAAGCAGGTCAAAGCCATCCAGGAATTTTCGTACCTATCTCAGATTTGCAGTACCTGTATTCTTAGGCGGATGTCTGACCTCAGCACTCAGTACAGCAAATGACGCACTGATCCCGGTAACGCTTCGACAGTCCGGAAGCTCAGCGGAATCAGCTCTTGCCCAGTTCGGAATATTCGAGGCAATCGTTATTCCGGTGCTTTTCTTTCCGTCTACGATTCTATGCGTACTGTCAGGGATACTTCTTCCGGAGGCTGCACGTGCGGCGGCGGCAGGCAAAAAAGCACGCCTGCAATATCTTGCAAAACGTGCCTTGTCGTTTACTATGCTGTTTTCTGTGCTTGTCTCAGCGGTACTGCTTGTGTTCGGAGGAGTGATAGCGGAGCTTATGGGCGCTGAACCACTTGCCGGAAGAATGATACGTCTCCTTGCGCCGGTAGTGCCGTTTATATATCTTGAAATAATCCTTGAAGCTATTATAAAAGGCACAGGCAGACAGAAATTTTCCTCAGTGAATTACCTTGCCGAATATGCAGTGCGCATATCAGTAGTGCTTGTATGTGTGCCGATAATGGGATTTTATGGGATAGTGCTGTCGTATTATATGAGCAATATTCTTGGAAACAGCATGAGATTATGGGAAGTATTGACGATAACCGGACTTACACCACAATATCAGCAAAGGAAAATTGAAGCGCACAGCTGAGGTCTGAGAGACTGACTTCCAGCTGATGACCTATCTTTCCTGCGCTGAAAAGGATAGTCTCAAAGTTCTGCGCAGACGAATGGATAGTGGTAACGAACTGCTTCTTCATGCCTACAGGTGAGCATCCGCCGTGAACGTAGCCTGTCAGCGGCAGCAGGTCTTTTGATTTCAGCATGGAGAGAGCCTTTTCCTTTACAGCGGCGGCAGCCTTTTTCAGGTCGAGAGTCTCGGCAACGGGTATCATGAATACGTAATATGAGCCGGACTTCGCCTGAGTGACGAGGGTTTTGAAAACCTGCTCCGGATCCTGTCCGAGAGCAGCGGCAAGCTCCACGCCAGTATTTTCAGCAGTGGCATCATCCCAGCTGCGGTGTATGTAGCTGACCTTTGCACGGTCGAGTATGCGCATTGCGTTTGTTTTTTCGAGTTTTTCTTTTGCCATGATTTGATTCTCCTGAGGTGTAATGGAATGTGCGGCTTGTAAATTGGTATTTGCCGTCCTATTCTACTATCTTTTTATCTCCGAAATACTGCATCAATATTAAAATCAGAGCACTGCCGGCAAGTATTCCATCCATAATTCCAGCAGGCAGCAAAAACATCATCAATGCAATTGTAATCACACAATTTATTACAGATAACGCCAATCCCCACATTCTATTCTTTAAAAGCCCGATTGCACCAATAAGTCTCAACACTCCATATAGTCCACCCATAACCATCATCATATAAAGGTTATCTTGAAAATACGGAAGCTTGAATTCGAAATACTGACCAATGTCAAATCTGTCAGTTCCTATAAGCAATGCAGGTATCATTGCAAGGATTCCGCCGAGTTCCATAAAGCCGCCGTGGATTATCATTAAAAAAGCAGCTATCTTGTATTTTTTCATGAGATTTACAATCCTCCAAATTCCAATTTATTCTGACAAGCATTATATCACATTCCCATCAATAAGTCAACCAAAGCAAAACCGGCATTCTGCTCAGAACGCCGGTCAAAATTATCTGTTATCAGATGACATATTCTTTCTGAACGCAAGCACTGCCAGAATGGTAACTACAACAGTATACGCACACACAACAAGATGACTTATACCGCTGTCACCGATATTGCCGTCAACAGCGCATCTTGCAAGCTCTACTGAATGATAGAAGGGAAGTACCTTGCATACAGCTTCAATAGCCCCGCCGATACCCTCAACATCCATCCAGATGCCGCCGAGAATAGACGCTGCTGAAATTATAGCGGAGCAGAGACCGGGCGCAGCGTTCTGACTGAACTTGCAGCCGAAAAGCAGTCCGAAGCCGATGAACATTATCATAGACGGAATGAGCATTACGATAGCAAGAAGCATATTACCGATACTCAGACCCACGCCCTGAACCGCTGCAATAACAAAGGAAATTCCAAAAGTTATCACGCACATGGCAAGGGCAAGTATAAGCAGAGGTATGTAGTAGCCTGCAATGAAGTTTACAGCAGTCATAGGTGAGGCGTACAGTCTCATAAGGAATGAGGAGGTTCTGTCCTTGGAGGTGAGGAGTGCTGCAAAGAGCATGAGGAATGTAAGACCGAATACGGCTATACCTGCACAGAGATTGTCAATGCGGAAAACAGTCATGCCTGCTTCTGCGGGAATGCTTTCATTTATAATAGTCATAAGCACCAGCATTATTACCGGAAATCCCAGACAGAACAGATAGCTCAGCGGATCACGGAGCAGCTCCTTGATATTTCTTTTTGCAAAGGCGAGTGTTCTCATAGTTTATTCCTTTCCTGCGTTTTCTGCAATTGTAACAAATGCGTCCTCAAAGCTGTCCTTGCCGGCGAGGGCTTTCAGCTCCTCGGCAGTACCCACAGCACGAAGCTTACCCTTGGTCATAATGGCTATTCTGTCGCAGAGAGCCTCAGCTTCTTCAAGATAGTGTGTGGTGAGGATAATGGTCATTTTTGATTTCAGCTGTTCGATCACTCTCCAAAGCTCACGTCTTGCCAGAACGTCAAGACCAAGTGTAGGCTCATCCAGAAACAGGATCAGCGGAGATGTAATAAGAGCCATAGCAATGCTTACCTTTCTCTGCCATCCGCCGGAAAGAGTCTTTGTACGGGAGTTTTCCTTTTCTTCAAGAGAAAAGTCCTTAATAACCTTATCAGCAGCAGCTTTCGGATCAGCTATGCCGTAAATCTCAGCGATAAATTCAAGGTTTTCTCTTACAGTGAGATTCGGAGCAACAGCAGTTTCCTGAGTGGAAATGCTGATTATCTTCTTGACTTCATCCGGCTTTTCGGTTACATCAAAGCCCATCAGCTCGGCAGTACCCTCAGTTGGCTTTGAAAGGCATGAGAGTATCTTTATAGTAGTAGTCTTGCCTGCGCCGTTTACGCCCAGCAGTCCGAACTGCTCACCTTTTTTCACAGTAAGGTCAAGACAGTCAACCGCAGTTGTGTTCTTATATTTTTTCGTAAGACCCTTTATTGCAATAGCGTTCATGTTCATTCTCCTTTGATAAAGCCGGCTTTTACGAGAGCCATGCCTTTCTTCTTATCGCCTAAAAGCAGCACCATATCTCCATCGTTTATATTGAAGATCTTTCTTGCCTTTTCGGGCAGTTCTATTTTACTGTCAGTTACTTTCATAACACCAAAAACGTATTTGCCATTTTCCTCATCATCTTCTGTGATGCTAATGGTTTCGTTTACAAGCTCGTCGAGGGTTACCTTATAGAGCTTTGAGAGCTTGACGCATTTCTCAATATCCGGCAGACTTTCGCCGTTTTCCCATTTTGCAACGGACTGTCTTGAAACGCCGATTATCTCGGCAACGTCTTCCATTGAATAGCGTTCCCTCATTCTGAGGTTTCTCAGGTTATCGTTTATACTTATTGGCATAAGCCGCAGCTCCTTTCAGCTGTATGTTTTCTTTACTGTAGATATTATACCATGTTCAGGAAGGATTTACAAGAAACCGGCGGTTACAAATTTGGTTAATTGCAGTTTACGCAGTGCAGAAAAAATGCGCACCCATCGGATGCGCATTCCTATGTAATTGTACTTACAGATTAAAGGTTGAACATAATGTTGTTCATGATGCTTTCCAGCATTTCCTGACGGCCGCTTGTGAGGGAATCAGTAACCTCGCCCTTTTCCAGAGCATACTTTTCCAGATCTTCCATAGTAACCTTGCCGTCAATGATATCCTTACCGATGCCGGTATTCCAGCTTGCGTAACGGTCTTCAACGAACTTGTCGATTCTGCCGTCCTGTATCATCTTGTCAGCGATACGCAGACCCAGAGCAAATGCGTCCATACCTGCAATGTAGCTGTGGAAGATATCTTCCATTGTGTAAGAACCACGGCGAGCCTTTGCGTCGAAGTTCAGACCGCCGTTTGTAAAGCCGCCTGCCTTCAGTACTTCATACATACACAGAGCAGCCTCGTAAATATTTGTCGGGAACTGGTCTGTATCCCAGCCGAGGAGTGTATCGCCCTGGTTAGCGTCGATAGAACCGAACATACCGTTTGTTCTTGCGACTCTCAGCTCGTGCTGGAAGGTGTGCTGTGCCAGTGTAGCGTGGTTAGCTTCAATGTTCAGCTTGAAATCATCAGCCAGACCGTACTTGTTCAGGAAGCCGATAACTGTTGCAGAGTCAAAGTCATACTGGTGCTTTGTGGGTTCCTTGGGCTTAGGCTCTACGTAGAAATCGCCTGTGAAGCCCTTGCTTCTTGCATAGTCAACAGCAAGGTGCATCAGGCGAGCCATGTTGTCAAGCTCCAGACCCATATCAGTATTCAGGAGAGTCTCATAGCCTTCTCTGCCGCCCCAGAATACGTAGCCCTGACCGCCCAGCTTTATTGTAGCGTCGATTGCGCTCTTGATCTGAGCAGCAGCATATGCA
>JAZNOB010000258.1:0-18937 GCA_045580565.1 Ruminococcus sp. | reverse complement strand
ACGTTCCACCTTTTTTTGCAATACTTCGGGCCATTAGCTCAGTTGGTCAGAGCTCCCGGCTCATAACCGGTCGGTCCTGGGTTCGAGTCCCCGATGGCCCACCACTTATTTTGCAAAAAGCACCCAGTTTGGGTGCTTTTTTGCGTATATACGAACAAAAAGTGCACCCGCAGACACGGATGCACCTTTGTTTTACTTACTCATGATCTCAGAAATGGCGTCGAGGATCTTATCGTGACATCCGCCGCAGCCTGTGGAACAGTGTGTAATTTCCTGAACGTGCTGGAAAGCGGAGAGCACGTCGGTAAAGCTTGTCATTGTGTGGAGTGCGTCTTCAACGTCGGCATAGGTTACGCCCATGCAGTGGCAGATTTCATAGTTATTCATATAGATTGTTCCTTTCTGTACAGCAGTTTGCTGACTTGTATTTTCTATAGTATAACATAAATCAAGGCACTTGTCAATAACTATTTTCAATAAAGTTTCAGGTAATGTGAATTTGCTAAAATTCATTCCATTATTATAATATGTACCTCAACACCCATCTTTCTGCAATTGTCAATAACGAATTTTGTTCCCTTTGATTTTCCGTCCCAGAAAGCAATCATAATATCGGCATATTCAATGATTTGCAAATTTCTTTTGAGTGGAGCACCTCTGCCAAAACGTCTGTAATCCGGTAGAAATTCTTTAAGTGGGATGTTATTCGCATTAGCGTATTGTCGTGCACAGCTGTCTGCACCCACTGCGCCACCGCTGACTATTTCAGTAACGTCATCTGGCATATAGCTTCCTATGTCGTCAATCGTCAGGCCTCTTGAGCCGATAACTGCAGCTTTCATATTATCCCCTCCAATATAAGCATATTTTAGATGTATTATAAACGCATATCTTACATTTTAGCACATAACGGTGCTAAAATATAGTCATAATAAATGTATAAGGAGTGTTTTTTATGGCTATAAAGAGCTTATCTATCAGAATTGATTCTGAAATGCTGGACAAGCTTCATGTTGTTGCTGATTATGAGGCACGTTCTGCTAATGGTCAGATTCTGGTGCTCATAAGAGAGTGTATTGAAAAGTATGAAGAAAAGCATGGTAAGATCGAACTGGGAAGTAATAAGGAATAGGCTGTTGCGCTGAGAAAAGGTGCGGCAGCCTTTTTCATAAAAATCCAGAAAAAACAGTTGACTAAACCCTGTTTTTCGTGTATGATTATATATAGTATAATGCGGTTAATTCCGCTTATAGGAGGACAATGGAATGACATTTTCAATAAAAAAGCTGTCGGCTGCTGTTTTTTGTGCAGGGTTAGTCCTTTCAAGCACCGGCTGCGGTGAGATCACAGCGGACGACTACAAGTGGAGCAACGTAGCCATGGGCGGCGGCGGATATGTTACCGGTATGGTCTACAACACAGGCGAGGAAGGCCTTGTGTATGCACGTACTGATATCGGCGGACTTTACCGAAGAAGCTCCAGAGATAACGATACATGGCAGCCTCTTACGGACTTTTTAGGCGCAGAAAACTGGAACTATATCGGCATCGAAAGCGTTGCGGCAGACCCGGTTGAGCCGAAGCGTGTTTACTTCGCAGGCGGCACATATATGGGTTCACCGGGCGCAATGTTCGCATCTGAAGACTACGGCGAAACATGGACTCAGGTGGATGTTCCCTTTGAGTGCGGCGGCAACCAGTCCGGACGTGGCACAGGCGAGCGACTCATGGTAAACCCCAATAATAACAAGGAAATCTGGATGGGTACAAGAAATGCAGGTCTCTGGAAGTCCGAGGACTACGGCAAGAGCTGGAATAAGTGCGAATCCTTCCCGGTTGAGGGCAACTACTCTCAGGAGAGCAACAGTATAGGTATCATGTGGGTGGAATTTGCCCCAAGTTCTGAGGATATGTACGCAGGCGTGGCTATGACCGACGGCGTTTGTATCTATAAGAGCAGTGACGGCGGCGCATCATGGGAAGCGCTTCCTGCCAACGAAAAGGGTATGTATCCCCTTCAGGCTGATATTTCTCCTAACGGTAATATGTATATCGCATATTCCGATAACTGCGGACCCAATATGTCTCCTACCGGCGGTAAGGTTTATAAGTACGAGCTTGCATCCGGCACATTCACAGATATCACACCGAATTTGGACGACGGCAGATACGGCGGCTTCGGCGGCGTTTCTGTAGACGCTCAGAATCCCGATACTCTCGTAGTTTCAACTCTGGGCTGGTGGTCTGACAACGGCGACAATGTGTACTACTCCAAGGACGGCGGCGCAACATGGTCAGGTCTTTTCAATGACAAGACCGGCGAAAAGAATTACCAGATGGATACCTCAGAGTGCGGCTGGCTTGACTGGGGCAGAGGTGAGAATCAGGCTAAAACAGGCTGGTGGACTGCTGATATCAACATCAACCCATTCAACTCCGACGAGGTAATGTACGGTACAGGCGCCACTATCTACTCCACCACAAATATCACAAAGTACGAGACAGAGCCGGTAACTATTGCCTTTGACGCATATGGACTGGAGGAAACTGCTGTATTCAAGATGGTATCACCGCCTGCACAGGAGGGTGCACCGGAGCTTTATTCTATCATGGGCGACCTGACAGGCTTTGCACATCTGGATGTTACCAAGTGTCCCGACGACGCACACTTTATGAAGAATGGCAAGCCTGACGATCTTGACGTTGCATTCTTAAATCCTATGATCGCTGCATATACTACTAATATTTCTGAAAGCGGCAAGAAGAAGGAAGGTCTTGTCTATACTACAGACGGCGGCAGCACATGGAACAAGGCTATAACACTGCCTGAGCCGTCAGAGGGCGGCAAGCTTGCAGTTGCAGCGGACGGCAGCTCTATCGTATGGGCGCCGGCTAATGTTTCCGGTCAGGCTTATGTGACCTTCGACTTCGGCGCAACATGGTACTATACTGAGGGGATCGGATTCGGCGCAGAGATCGCAGCCGACAGAGTGAACCCCAAGAAGTTCTATGCCGCATATAATGGTCTGCTGTATGTTTCAAACGACGGCGGCGTGAACTTCGAGAAGACCGGCGCACTTGTTGCTGACAGCGCAGAGCCGATAACTGTACCCGGCAAGGAGGGTCATGTGTGGATCGCAACAGGCTCTCTCATTATGTACAGCGAGGACGGCGGACAGACATTCAGCAATGTCAAGACTATGGCGCAGGTTGACGCTATGGGCTTCGGCGCTGCCAAGGATGAAAACGGCTATCCCGTGCTTTTCGCTATAGGCGACGACGGTACAAACGGCAGCGGAATCTATATGTCCGAGGACAAGGGCGAAAGCTGGACAAGAATCAACGACGAACAGCATCTGTTCGGCAACCTCAACGGTACAGAGGGCTATATCAGCGGCGACAGCAATGTTTACGGCAGAGTCTACATTGCAACAAACGGCCGTGGAATTATTATGGGTGATATTGAAAAGTGAGCAAAAGATACCATAGCAATGCGGTGCCATATATCAAAAGATGGATCGCACTTATAATAGTGATCGTACTACTGGGATTTCTGGGATATACAGGATATAAGGTGTGGAATTTCTACCGTGCAGTAAACGGCGACATTCCGCCCCAGCTTCCCACTGCTGAGGACTATCCTGTAAGGGGCGTTGATGTGTCCTATTATCAGGGCGAGATCGACTGGAATACTCTCTCAGAGGACGACCATGCAATGTTTGCCTTTATAAAGGCAACCGAGGGCAGTCTTTATCAGGATGAACGCTTTACGGAAAACTGGAATAATGCCCGTGCAGCCGGCGTATATGTGGGAGCTTATCATTTTGTGAGCTTCGAAAGTGCCGGTGAAACTCAGGCGGATAACTTTATTTCTCTCGTGCCCAAGCAGGCGAACAGCCTGCCGCCGGTACTTGATGTGGAGCTGTATAATAAGGATGTTATGATGAATCCGCCTACAAAGGAGGAGGTTCACGCTATCCTTGACCCGATGATAGAGAAGCTTGAAGCCCATTACGGCGTTAAGCCTATTATCTATACATCCTCGAATCTGTATATAAAGTATATCCTCGGTTCATACAGTGACTGCGAGATATGGATGAGCAACACAAGCTGCGAGCCGCTTGCGGACTGGACATTCTGGCAGTACAGCTTCAGAGGCTTCTTGCCGGGACTGTGGGCTGATGATATTCCTATAGACCTTAACGTCTATAATGGTACAGAGGAGGAGTTCTACGAGGAGTTCGGACTTTCTCCGGATTTTGCAGTATACAGGAAGGAGACGACCACGTAAATGACAGAGCCGCTTTTTCTGAAAGGAACGGTCAAGGATTATTTATGGGGAGGACAAAGGCTGAGGGAGCTTTTCGGCAAGGAGAGCGACTCTGAGATCATCGCAGAAAGCTGGGAGCTTTCATGTCATGAGGATGGATGCTCCGTTATCATGAACGGAAGGGACAAGGGGCTTACTCTTACAGAGTATCTGAAGAAGCACGGCGAGGAAAAGATCCTCGGCAGAGACTGCAGGAGACTGGAAAATCTGCCGCTGATAAAGCTTATCGACGCCAGAGAGCCGCTTTCAGTTCAGGTGCATCCCGACGACCACTACGCCCATGAAAAGGGCTATCCTTGCGGCAAGACGGAGATGTGGTACGTGCTGGACGCTGAGCCGGAGGCGAAGCTTATATACGGCGTAAACCGTGAGCTTACCCGTCAGGAGTTCAGGGAGCATATCGAAAAGGGCACACTTGAGGAGATACTTCAGTATGTGCCTGTGAAAAAGGGCGATGTGTTCTTCATTCCGGCAGGCACGCTTCATGCTATCGGCAAGGGCATTCTTATAGCGGAGGTTCAGCAGAACTCCAATCTTACCTATCGTGTATACGACTATAACAGACGTGATGCAGACGGCAATCTCAGAGAGCTGCATATTGAGGATGCGGTGGCAGCGGCGAGACTTGAACCGAGCAGTGCAGAAAGTCCCTTTCCCATATGGCGTTTTCCGTGGGGCGAGAAGCAGACTCTTTCCTATTGTCAGTATTTTGTGGTGAATATCATTACTGTACAAACAGAACGCAGATTTACAGTAAGAGCAGGCAGCTTCACTCATTTGCTTATAACTGAGGGCAGAGGCAGGCTTTATACAGATAAAAGCGAATATGAAATCAAAAAAGGCGACAGCATACTGCTTGCCGCTGACACAGGCAACTGCCGCATTGACGGTGATATAGGCTATATTGAAACTTATATGCCGCAGGCGGAGGAATAAAAAGAAATTACGGAGGAATAAAAACATGAAGTATTATATTGGTGTAGACCTGGGCGGTACAAATATCGTTGCAGGCGTAGTAAACGAAAACTACGAGATCATTGCAAAGGCAAGCGTAAAGACAAATCTCCCCAGACCTGAACAGGAGATCGCTGCTGATATCATCAAGGTTTCCAAGCAGGCTGTAGCAGACGCAGGTCTTACAATGGATCAGATCGAGTGGGTAGGCATGGGTACACCCGGCATCGCAAACAGCGAGACAGGCATTATCGAGTATTCCAACAACCTTGGCTTTGTAAACACACCTATGGTCAAGTATCTGGAAGAGGGTCTGGGCAAGCCGGCATTCATCGAAAATGACGCAAACGCAGCAGCATACGGCGAGTACGTTGCAGGCGCAGCAAAGGGCGCTAAGAACGCAGTGTGCATCACTCTGGGTACAGGTGTTGGCGGCGGTATCGTTATCGACGGCAAGATCTACTGCGGTTCAAACTTCGGCGGTGCTGAGATCGGTCATACAGTTATTTCTGTAGACGGCCCTCAGTGCACCTGCGGCAGAAAGGGCTGCTTCGAGGTGTTCTCCTCTGCAACAGGTCTTATCCGCATGACAAAGGAGGCTATTGCTGAGAATCCGGACAGCTCTATGGCTAAGGAAGAAAAGATCAGCGGCAGAACAGCATTCAACCATATGCGTTCCGGCGACGCTGCTGCAAAGGGCGTTGTTGACAAGTACATCAAGCATCTGGCAGCAGGCGTTACAAATACTATCAACATCTTCCAGCCGGATGTACTGTGCATCGGCGGCGGCGTATGCAACGAGGGCGATCCGCTTCTCGTTCCTATGAAGGAGATCGTAGCTAAGGAGAACTACACAAGAAATTCTCCCAAGAATGCAGAGATCGTAATTGCTAAGCTGGGCAACGACGCAGGCATCATCGGTGCGGCGTTCCTGGGCAATGCTAAGTAAGTGATATGAGAAAGACGTCAGGCGATGAACCTGACGTCTTTTTTGTGTATGTTAAATCTTCTCAAAATCCGCCGCACCGTGCTTGCAGATAGGGCACACAATATCCTCCGGAAGCGTATCGCCCTTGTGGACATATCCGCAGATCCGGCAGCGGTAGCCGCTTTCCTCCTCCTTCGCAGGCTCAGGCTTGGGCTTGATATTCTCCTGATAATATGCGTAGCTGGCAGACGCCGCATCGCTCAGCACCTCACAGTCGGTAACATCCGCAACAAACATAGTGTGAGTCCCAAGGTCAATCGTGTCGATGACCTTGCCCGAAATATATGCGTTCGTTCCCTTAGTGATATAGGGCATACCGTTAGGCGCATTCTTCCAGTGTTCCCATGTGCTCAGCTTGTCCGTGTCTCTGCCGCTCTGGAAGCCGAAATGACGGAATACACCGAAATCCGCCTCCTCGGACAGCGATGATATGTTGAATGTCTTGGTGTACATAAGGACATCGTGGGTGAGATTCGCCTTGTTTACGGTAATAGTTATACGGTTCGGAGAGGTAGTGACCTGCATTGCCGTGTTGATAATGCAGCCCTGACTCCTTTCACCGAGCTTTGTTGTAAGTACAAATAAACCGTAGGTGAGCTTGTACATTGCTTTATTGTTCATATTTTAACCTCCTTGTACAGCGTTTCTTACTGTATCTATGTATAGTCCAATTATACACGATATCAGTATTTTTGTCAATTAGGCTGTGTGATTTCAACATGAAATTAATGCCGGCGTCCCGATTCGTGATGCAGTCTGCCGAAAATACTTCATAAATCTGTAAAAGAAAGGATTATACTCGACATACAGTTGTATTCTGTCGCCCAAAAAACTCACCAAACTTCATAAGGATACCGTCAAAAAGCAGAAAAGTGACGGAAAACAGGGGTTTTTCGTTGACTTTGGAATAGATATGCGGTATAATGTAAAAAACATAAGGACAAACGTGATATGACGGAGAAAGGTTTTTTATGAAGGGGTTTAAGAGAATATTATGCAGCGCAACTGCGGCAGCAGTTGCAGCGGGAAGTATTTCTGTATATGCAGCAGAGGTTCATGCTCAGGGCGACTGGAATGGTGAGACCGACACAAGCTGGTATAACACCACCGATACCGAATTCGTGCTGACCGAGCCGGCGGAGCTGGCAGGTCTTGCGGAGCTTGTCAATGACGGCACGGACAACTTTGCCGGAAAGACTGTAAAGCTGGGCGGAGATGTATGCTTTTTTGAATTTGCCGACGCTGAAGCATGGGCGGATGGTGTGCTTATACCTGAAACTACATGGACTCCCATCGGCAACACCTACGGCACGCCGTTCAAGGGTACTTTCGATGGCTGCGGTTATGCGGTTTCAGGCGTGTGCGTATTGGAATATGATACTGTTGCGGGATTTTTCGGCTATGCCGGCAGCGGCTCATGTATATGCGGCCTGACTATTGAAAGCAGCTACATATATTCAGACGGCACATATGCCGGAGGTATCTGCGGATATGTTCGTGTGGCGGAAATACAGGGCTGCGTGAGCAGTGCAGTGGTGCGCTCTGAATACTACATTGCAGGCGGTATATGCGGCGTAAATATGGGTGGAAGTATACTGTCATCCTATAATACAGGAAAGATAACCGGCGGAACTGCGGCAGGCGGCGTTGTTGGCGAGCAGTGCTCATACGGCAAGTCAAAGAGCTGCTTCAATACAGGCGTTGTCAGCAGTGCTACATCAGCCGGCGGTATATGCGGAAGAAGCGTTGATAATACTATTATTGAATGCTATAATACAGGTTCGGTTTCCGGACGAAAGGCAGCCGGCGGTATTTCCGGCGAAACTACAGGTGACAGCGAGCTTCGCAGCTGCTACAGCTCCGGCAGCATTACTGCTTCCGGCACAAGCGGCGGTGTTACCGGCGACAGCGGCACTGTATGCTATAACTGCTATTATGTGGAGAGAACAGCGGATTCCGGCTGTACTTCCAGCGGCGTTTCAACTGTAAATAAGGCTGCTCTGACAGATGGCTCTCTTGCAAAGTCTCTTGGCAGCGGATATGTTCAGGGCAAGGATGTTCCTGTTCTTGCATGGCAGGATACCGGCTCTCAGCCTGTAGTCTCCACAGATCTGACTACTACTACCACCACCTCAAAGACTACCACAAAGACCACCACTACCGGCAAGACTACAACGACCAGCAAGACTACCACATCTGCCGGTGCTATAAAGATATGGGCGGTAAACAATGATACTGTTCTTGAGGGCGCAGGTGATACTGTTCAGCTGCTCATCGACGGTAATGTGAATACACCTCAGTGGGCGACAATGGATTCATCTGTTGCTGTAGTTGACAAATATGGTTTTGTTACAGCAAAGGGTGAGGGTACGGTCGTAATTGTGGCAATGGTTGACGGTATTGCAGCGGAGATCACTCTGACAGTTGGTACAGCTTCAACTACAACTACTGCAAAGACAACAACTGTTACTACTACAAAGAAAACCACCACTACCTCAAAGACTACAGCCACAGGCAAAACCACTACCGGAAAGACCACTACCAGCAAGACTACCACAAAGAAAACCACTACTACCTCAAAGACCACCACAACTAAGCCTACCACAGCAAAGACGACCACAACTACAACTACCACCACTGCGGCAAAGGCGTATTCTCTTGGCGACTGCGACGGAAATCGTGCAGTTGACCTGAGCGACGCATCCGAAGTGCTGAGATATTATGCCTGCATGGCAGCCAGCGTAGAGGTTTACTTCAACGAGGATGAGCGTCTTGATATGCTTGCGTTCTACGCAGCGGATGTTGACCGCAACAGCCAGATCGACCTTCAGGACGCTGCGCTGATACTCCAGTACTACGCACGGAAGGCAGCCGGACTTGAAGCAAGCTGGGACAGCCTGTAAAGGCTCGGTAAATACAGATAATATAACAAAATCCGCCGTCGGAGCATATCCGGCGGCGGATTTTTTGTACAGAGGCAAAGAGCTTTAATGTTCAACAGGTTCAAAAATTAAAAAAATGCCGATGCTGCAATCAAGTTATGCGCATCCGCAACACCTCCAGTAAATTAAGAGACAATTTTCCGGTGCTGCAAAAGACATTATTATTTCAGGTGCTCCAGAGCAAACTGAATACATTGGATGATTAGTCCGTTTACTGACACATTATTTTCCTTAGCCAGTTTTTGCAGCTGCTCTGCCATTGGAATAGGAATCCGAAAGGTTTTAGTTTCCGTTTCGTACTTCCGTTCAATTCTAAACTCTGCTTTTTCCACTTTCAGTACTCCTTATGTAATATGATTGAAGCCGTAACATAGGCTTAATAATATTATACCAGAAGCATCCAAAAAAAGATAGAGTCATAAGTAATGTCATTTTTGCAGGATCATACGCCTTGCCGAGAGCAATCATTTCTGTTTGCAGTCTGTGTTTTCATCTGTCGTGGCGTGGTCGAGTGCATACTGAATGCACTGGATGACCAGCTGATTGAGTGACAGGGAATTATCAGCTGCCAGCTGTTCAAGCTCACGGGCGATCGGCTCCGGAATGCGTATGGTTTTGGTCACGTGGTCGTATCCTTTTGCGATTCTGAACATTTCCGCTTGTATTACACAGACTGCGCTGCCCTCAGATACCGGTAGTCTGCGCACCGCCTCTGTATTATTTGGCTCTGAGCTAAAAGCGGTGCAATTATATTTTAACATATTTTGTCGGAATTTGCAATGGGTAAAAAAAGAACCTGCTTGTCCGCAGGTTCTTGGGGTGAGAAATATGCTTAATATGCGTAGTCGTAAGCATCCTGATAGAAGTCGGCGTAGTCGCCCATCTCCTTGTTATTCAGCTTACCATCGCCGTCGTAGTCCCATGAGTCAGCGTCGAAAAGATCGCCGCCGCCTGAGGATGAACCGCCTCCGCAGCCTGTAAATACTGACATCATGCCCGCTGCAATAACTGCCGCAAGAATCAAACTAAGCTTTTTCATTATAATTTCCTCCATATCATAAAAATAATCTTCTGTCCAGGATCGGACTGTACCAATATCATAACACAATATTTCCGATTTGTATACACTTATTTTCGATTACAAAAACGTATTATTTCAGGCTGCGTTTTGCAAGCGGAAGTAAATGCAAAAAACCGCCGCCGGAACAAGAGCCGACAGCGGTCATTTTCGTATTCACTTACATAGTCTTAGCCACGAACTTCCAGCCGTTCTTCATGTAAACCACGCCGGAAATTACAGTCAGTGCAGTTGATATCCAGATAAGTCCGCCGAGTATCCAAGTGTGCACAAACTCCTGCACACTGCCGCCAACGCCGAAATCACAGAATACCACCAGATACAGCAGAATAACCACGATAGCCGCCATAGTAAAGGCGGTCTTGAGCTTGCCCCATATACCTGCTGCAATGACAACTCCGTCCTCAGCCGCAAGGAGTCTCATACCGGAAACCATAAACTCTCTTGTGATAATGATTACCAGCGGGATCGCACTCATCTGAACCTCCGGCAGCTCAACGAATACCGCCAGTGCCGCTATTACAAGGATCTTGTCAGCAAGGGGGTCCAGGAACTTGCCGAATGTGGTGATAAGATTTCTCTTTCGTGCGATCTTGCCGTCCAGCATATCTGTCAGGGAAGCGGCTGCAAATACTATCGCTGCCCACAGAAAATGCAGGGGAATGCTGTCAATATAGATAAACGCCAGAAATACCGGTACCAGAATTATTCTCAGCACCGTCAGTTTGTTCGGAAGATTCATGCTTCTGCCTCCTCTGCGATAAGGTCATAGTCCATGGTGTCGAAAACCTCAACCGTGATGTACTGACCAAGCTTCAGGCGATTATTGCTCTTGATGAAGATTTTGCCGTCAATATCCGGAGCGTCAGCCTTTGTTCTGCCGAAATAGCAGCCAGCGTAGCGGTCGTAGCCCTCGATAACAGCTTCAAGTCTTGTGCCGATCTTAGCTTCGTTTTTAGCAAGGCTCACATCAGTCTGCTGCTGCATGATTATCTCAGCACGGTGCTGGCGTGTGCCCTCGTCAACCTGATCCTCCATTTCTGCCGCCTTAGTGCCCTCCTCCTCGGAATAGGGGAAGCATCCCAGACGGTCGAACTGCATATCCTGAACGAAATCACCCAGACGGTTGAACTGCTCCTTTGTCTCACCAGGGAAGCCTGTGATAAGAGTGGTTCTTATGGTGATATCAGGAATGCGTGTGCGTATCTTCTCCATAAGGGCACGCAGCTCAGCCTCACTGCTGTGACGATTCATAGCCTTCAGTATGTCATCATCGCAGTGCTGGATCGGAATGTCAAGGTAGGGAACCATCTTTTCTTCTGTTGCAAGAACATCCAGCAGCTCGTCGGTAATTCTCTCCGGATAGCAGTAGAGCACTCTCACCCAGTGTATATTCGGGATAGCGCATATTTTACGGAGCAGCTCCGGCAGGCGGCTTTCGCCGTAGAGGTCTTCGCCGTAGCGTGTAGTATCCTGAGCAATTACGATGATCTCAGTAACGCCGTTTTCAGCCATCCACTCAGCTTCACGGAGTACATCATTCATAGGCACGCTTCTGTAGCCGCCACGGATCTTGGGTATAGCGCAGTAGGAGCAGCAGTTGCTGCAGCCCTCAGCGATCTTCAGATAAGCGAAAAAGGGAAGTGTAGAGATAATTCTCTTGCCTGTGAGAGGGGCTTCCATCTTTGGAGAGAACTTTATGTATCTCTCGCCGGCAAGCACATGGTCAAGGATATCGACAATATCCCTCTGGTCAGTGATGCCCACAACAGCGTCAGCCTCCTCGATAAGGTCAGCCGCCTCCTGCTGGTAGCGTTCCGTAAGACATCCGGTGAGGATTATCTTTTTCAGAGTGCCGTCACGTTTCAGTGCAGCCAGCTCCATAATAGTCTCGATAGCTTCCTCCTTAGCGGACTGTATAAAGCCGCAGGTATTCACAACAGCGATATCAGCCTCGCCAGGTTCAGTTACAAGCTTGTAGCCGTGCTTTTTCAGCTTATAGAGCATACGCTCAGAGTCAACAAGGTTTTTTGAACATCCAAGGGAAACAAGTCCCACACGAATAGCCATAATCAAATCTCTCTTTCTATTATAATAGTATATTGGTAAAGCCCTTATATTCCAGGGATTCTGGGCTTTGTAAACAGCTTCACGAATTTTTCCACAGCAGTATCCCACTGTGAGGTCTGCTTTGTGTAGGCAATGGCATTGCGTGACATTGCCTCGTATACATCCTCACGTGAGAGCATCAGGTTAAGTGCGCCCTCGAACTCGAAGAAATTATTGCAGAAAAGACCCGCATTGCTCTTTATGCACAGGTTCTTCATAGCCTCTGAGCCGCCGCTTACCAGTACCGGTACACCCAGAGCCATTGCGCTCATTACTGATTCCGGTATAGCTTCATGTCTTGCAGGATATACGAATACACCAGCGCCGGCAATGCCGTTTAACCTGTCGCTTTCAGGGATATCGCCCAGACTAATGATATCGTCACGCTCCGGAACCTCGCAGTATACCTTTCCCATAAGCAGCAGCTTCAGAGGGCTTTGAGGGTTTCTCGCCTTATACTCACAGAAGTAGTCGAACATAAGATCGCAGCTTTTTGACTCATCAACTCTGCCGGAGTACGCAAGGTAGAAGTCGTTTATCCGATACTTGCGGTAGAAGTCCGAGGCGTTTACATTATCGGGGATATCAACGCTTGCCCCCATAACCTCACAGGGAATGCCCTGAGTGCGGAATTTCTGGCGGACAAACATTCTCTCCTCGTCGCTGAGGAAGATAAAGCCATTCGCCATAGCGAACATCTTCTGCATTATCGTAAACTGGAAATAGGGCTGGTTTCCGTCAATGAGAGGGATGAGTATAGCTCTGTCACGCACCTCGGGAATACCGGCAACAGTCAGGTAGTTCATATGGCCTACGAAAATAACAGCGTCATAGTCGAAGCGGTGGAACATAAGATGGCGGATGCAGTCAGGAGACTGAGGGCCGTGCTTCTCTATCCATAAGCTTTCCACGCCGACGCTCTTTGCGCCTTCTCTGCACTGCTGCAAATAGGTGGATGTATAGGAATTGAAGTCAGCTGCCTTTTCGTGAGTGACCTTGAAGCGGTGAACATTCACGCCTTTTACGGTTTCATATTCACGTGCATACCAGTTTCTCCATGTAGAGGAGTCAAGTGCCCTCGTAGTCAGAACCTCTACCTCATAGCGCTGCATCAGATTTTCAGCCAGCATACGTGCAAAGCGGACTTCTTTGTCCCTGATTTCAATGCCGTACCGTGGGCATACAATAGCAATTTTTCTCATAGTATCATCCTTCGATCAGTCTTTTAAAGAATCTGATGTATTTTCGTGTAATAATATTCCAGTCAAAGTTCTCACGTACAAAGCCGTTGCCGTTTTTTCCGAGCATTGCCGCCTTTTCGGGATTATCCATCATCCAGTTGAGACAGCCCTCAAATTCAAAGTAGTCGCTGAAATAAAGTCCGCCCTGAGAACGCTTTACAAAGTCCGAGGTAACAGGGCATCTGCCGTGAACGAGCACAGGTCTGCCGCACAGCCAGCTTTCCATAATAACGATGGAAAAGCTCTCGTTCATGGATGGCTGGCAGAGAAGCTCTGCTGCTGCCATGGCGTTATATTTATCCTGAGCGTCAACGAAGCCCAGATCTTTCACGAAGGCTTTCGCATCCTTCGGCAGCTCTATATCACCGCCGCCTATGAGCACAAGCTCTGTTTCCGACTCCGGATGTCTTTTTCTGTATTCGTTGAAATATTTTACGAGGGTATCTGTATTTTTCCCTGCGTCCTTACGTCCGGCATAGAGCACAAAGGGCTTATCTATGCGGAATTTCCGCCTGAACGCCTCAGCGTCCCCCTTTATAGTGGTATCCATACCCAGACCGATAACGCCTTGCGTAACATCCTGAAGGTCGTACATCTTGTTAGCAAGAACACGCTCAGGACGTGAATTGAATATCATCGCCTTGATATTGATATAGGTCTGCCGGAATATCTGCATTCTTGCGTAGCTTTCGTCGTGGAAGCATGGCAGCATGACCGCCTTTTCGGTGGGACAGGAAAGTACGCCGAAAAAAGTAGTGCCGAACATATAGGGCATAAACACGAAAAGGTCGTAGCTTTCGTGGTTTTCCTGAATATATCTGTAAAGAGCAGGACTGTTTATCATTTCACGGAGAAACAGCTTTTCATCGTTGAGCGTCACAGCTGCGCCCTGCATAAGTCTGTAGTTGATGCGGTCGAAGGTACGCACATCACGGGTGCGGACGGGAAATCTTCTTACAGGAACGTCATATACCATAGCAGTACCAGCAGCATAATAGTTGTCGTTCCAGTTGGAGTCGAAGCTTTTGGCGCAGGTGGTGAGTATTTCCACCTGAACATCAGCCTGCTGCAAATGCCGTGAGACTTCACGAAGCTCCATCTCAGCACCGCCCTTGATATTTTCGCCGTACCATGGTATTACAAAGGCAATCCTCATAAATCATGCGCCTCCCAAGGGCTTTCTGCCCATAACAACTCGTTCTATGCCTGCGAGATCGCAGGAGAAGGAAACGTCCTCGTAGCCGTTTTCCTCTAAAATATCCATAACGTCACGGTACTGACCAAGCCCCATTTCAAAGAGCAGCCAGCCGCCGCATTTCAGGGAGCTTTTCCACACACGTGCAAGCTCTCTGTAGAAATAAAGTCCGTCGTCGCCGCCGAAAAGCGCCATTTCCGGCTCATATGTGACCTCACGCTGAAGCTCGCCCATATCACGCTTTGTAAGATAGGGCGGATTTGCGGTTATAAGGTCAAGGTCCGTAAACTTTCCGGCAGTTTCTGTTTTCAGAACGTCCGCAAATACAGCCGTTGTATTTACTGCATTATTTCTGAGATTTTCTTCAAGATAGGGGAAGGCGTCCACTGAATATTCCACAGCATATCCTTCCGGCGACTCAACATACCTTGACACAGCTGCCGCAATACATCCGCTGCCGCTGCAAAGGTCGGCGAAGCGTGTTACATTGGCATTTTCCCGAAGCTTTATGGCAGCCTCAGCAATAGTTTCCGTATCAGCTCTCGGAATGAGCACGCCGCTGCCCACCTTAAAGGTCATACCGAAGAAGTCCCACTGCCCGAAGATATACTGTAATGGCTCGCCGGTGCGTCGTCTTTCCAGTATCCGGAAGCACTCTGAAACCGTTTCTGTCTCAGCAGCCGTGCCGCCGTCCATAAGGAAGCGGGGAAGCTCCATGCCGGTAACGTGTTCGATTATAAAGCCAGCCTCAAGCTGAGGCGTTTCTATATCTGCGTCAGAAAGAGCTTTTCCCAGATAGGTGAAAAGCTCTCGTCTTGTAAAGGAATTACCACTGGTCATCAGCCATATCCTCAGGAATACAGGGCTTCATAGCTGCGATAGCGCATTCGATCTGAGAGTCGTCAGGCTCTCTTGTGGTGATACGCTGTATCTGGAGTCCCGGCCATGACAGTGCACGGGTCAGCCAGTTATTGCTTCTTCCGGCAATACGGATGAACTCATAGGAAATACCCACAGTCAGCGGCAGCAGGAGAATGCTCACCAGAGTTCTCAGCCAGATAGGCTCTCTGATAGGTACAACGCACATAACCAGAATGCTTATGATAAGAGTGATGAAAATGAAGCTTGTACCGCATCTCGGATGGAAACGGCTGTGTTTGCGTACATTCTCAACGGTCAGCTCGTCGCCGGCTTCATGGCAGGCGATGGTCTTGTGCTCAGCTCCGTGGTATTCGTATGTTCTGCGGATGTCCTTCATACATCCGGTAAGTCCCATGTAGAAAAGGAAAACAGCGATTTTAATGATTCCCTCAAGGAATGAACGGAGCACCAGATGGTCGGGGACTGGTGTGTAGTTTATGAGAAGTCCTATGAGGAATTTGGGGAGGTACATAAAGAGCAGGAGAGACAGCGCAACGCCTATTACCATAGCGATGCCCATAATAACGCCGAAGAGCTTCTCGCCCAGCTTGTCAGTGAGCCACTGCTCGAACTTGCCCATTTCCTCCTCTTCCTCTTCCTCGTCGGTTATCTGCTTTTCAGCGGACTTCATAAGGCAGCGGTAGCCGTCCTTCATGGAGATGACAAAGTTGAAGCTTCCACGTACAAGGGGGCACTTTCTGTACCACGGCATATTCTTTCCGTTGTTTTCATCCCATGTCTCCACGTCGATAGTGCCGTCTGGCAGGCGGCAAGCCATAGCGCCTGTATCTGCGCCCTTCATCATAACGCCCTCAATGAGAGCCTGACCGCCTATTTTAGAGCGGTGCTGTTCCTTGGTATTCTTGCTCATTTCAGTTTAGTCCTTTCATTTGGTAGGTTCCCCAAGATTCACCGCTGGTTCAGTCATAGCCGGCAGAGTTATAACAACGCTGGTACCTTCCCCAAGTGTACTGTCTATCCTCATGGTACCGCCGTGCATAGTGATGATCTCGTCAGCAACCGCAAGACCGATGCCGCTGCCTCGTCTTGTCTGGTTCGCCTTGAAGAATTTCGTTTTTACTCTGGGAAGATCCTGCTTGCTGATGCCAACGCCGTTGTCGGTAACGATAACCTGAATTTTATTGCCCACAGCGTCTGCGCCGATAACAACAGTACCTCCGGAGTTTGAGTATTTTATAGCATTGTCGATGATATTGATAAAGACCTGACGTATCCTGTTCTTGTCGCCGTAGACGAAGGGCAGCATTTCAGGCTCGTTGTATATCATACGGATATTTTCCCGTCTTGCCTTTTCAGCATAGATGAGCACAGCGTCTCCAAGCTCAGCCAGCAGATCCATCCGGACTCTCTGTAGTGAGAACTTACCGCTTTGCATACGGGAAAAGTCCAGCAGCTCCTCAACCATTTCGGAAAGGCGTTCTGTTTCATTCTGAATAACTCTTACGCCCTTGCGGACGGTTTCCTTGTCAACGTCATAGGAGAGAGTCTCCGCCCAGCCCTTGATAGCGGTGAGAGGAGTACGCAGCTCATGGGAAACGGAGGAGATGAACTCATTTTTCATAGCCTCGGTAGATGAGAGAGCCTCTGCCATGTTGTTGATGGAGTCGCAAAGGTCGCCGATCTCGTCGTCGGTAGTTTTTTCTATTCTCTCCTTGAAGTCGCCCTTGGCGAATTTCTTGGTACTTTCGTTTATGACGGAGATGGGCTTTACGATACTGTTTACGAAGTATCGTCCTGTTATGAGCAGGAGCATTACAATGAGGAAGCATCCCACAGAAACAGCGGCAACATATGATCCCATAGCGCCGTCGATCTCACGGAGAGAGGTTATAACACGGATAGCATTATACTCAGTACTCATGCCTGAAATATCAACGCTTACCGCCATCATCTTTTCGCCGTTCACAGTTCCCGTCCAGTAGCCCTTGCCGCCTTCCATAACAGAGGTATAGTCGGGCATATCCGCATTTTCTGACGGCGGGAAGCCTGAGGATGTCAGGATAACTCTGCCCTTGGAATCTATCGCCATAAGCTCCATTTTATCCTTGTCGGAGAAGTTTTCGAGGGTGCTCCGAAGCTCAGCGGAGAAATTTACATCAGCGTCCTGAGCGTAACGTGTCAGGAGAGAGGAAACGGAGTTGATTTTGGTATTAAGGTACTGTTCCGCTGAATTGTAGTAATAGTTCTGGAGAGCATAGACAACAGCCAGAACGATAACAAGCAGCAGCAGCACGATAAGACCTAAGTTATTCACCATCCATCTGCGGATGATGGTATTTTTTCTTATGGCACGTCTCCGGCGTCTTCTTTCGTTACTGGTCATTCCACTTATAGCCGTAGCCCCAGATAGTAGTGATATACTGAGGGCTGGAAGGTTCGTCCTCTATTTTCATACGTATTCTGCGGATGTTTACGTCAACGATCTTATCGTCGCCGAAGTAGCCGTCGCCCCAGATATGGTCAAGAATGCTTGCTCTGTCAAGGGCAGTATTCTTGTTGTTGAGGAAGTATTCCATTATCTGGTATTCCACCTGAGTAAGCTCAATGAGAGCGCCGTTTTTGGTAACGGTACGGCTCTTGAGGTTCAGGGTAAAGGGGCCGCTGTGGATAAGGGGAGATTTTTCGTCCTTGATGAAGCTCATGCAGACACGTCTGTATATAGCGTCCACACGTGCAGTAAGCTCGGATACGGAGAAGGGCTTAGTCATATAGTCGTCAGCGCCCATCATAAGTCCGCTTACCTTGTCCATTTCCTGAGAGCGTGCGGAGAGCATGATGATGCCGAGAGTAGAGCTTTTTTCACGGAGCTTTTTGCAGACGGTAAAGCCGTCCATACCGGGCATCATGATATCCAGCAGAACTATATCGAAGTTTCCGCCGGCAGCGTCGAAAGCGGTGAGAGCGTCCTCTCCGCAGTTTACATCCTGAACGTCATAGCCGATACGTTTGAGGTTCATGACCACAAACTCACGGATAGCGTCCTCGTCCTCACAAACAAGAATTCGTTTCATTTTGCGTTGTCCTTTCTTTTTTATTGGGTGGGGAAATTGTAGTTTGCAGCTGGCGCCAGCCCGTCGCCCAACGGTAATGGCGACGGCACGCCTCACCAAGGATGTTCGGTGAGCTGCACCGCAGTCCACCCCATTTTAGTTGCGGCG
>JAZNOB010000257.1:0-8566 GCA_045580565.1 Ruminococcus sp. | reverse complement strand
CAGTTCAGGAAAAGCTATGAGAATTACACCTTTTCCGAAATGACGGAATCAGACTTTGACGAATGTATCGCCATGAGTGCCAATTTCTATAACGAAAAGCATGGCTATACGGACAGATCAAGCGTTGCAGAGCAGTTTGCTATACACACCTATTTCAGCCACTTTCATGAGCTTGGTCTGAAAGGCGGTGTACTCCGTGTGGATGGGAAGCTTGCAGGCTTCTCCATTGGCGAAAGGCTGAACAAAAACACTTTCGTCACTCATATCGAAAAGGCTGATGTGAAATACAAGGGCGCATATACAGCCCTTACGCAGTTTTTCACAGAATGCTTTGCAGCGGACTGTAAATATATCAACCGTGAGGAGGACTTAGGTATAGAGGGACTTCGCAAGGCTAAGGAGTCATGGTATCCGGTCTTTCTTCTGAAAAAATACAGATGCACATTCGGGCATCCGGAAAATCTGATTTAAAGGAGACAATATTATGGTATATATTTTTCTGGCAGACGGCTTCGAGGAAATGGAAGCCATCGCACCTATCGACCTTCTCCGCCGTGCAGGTAAGGAGGTGGTAACTGTAGGCGTTACCGGTAAGACAGTTATGGGCGCGCATAATATCCCTGTAACTGCTGATATTACTGAAAATGAACTTACTTCCTTTGACGGTACAGAAATGATAGTTCTGCCCGGCGGTATGCCCGGAACACTTAATGAGGAAAAGTCTGCCGTTGTTCAGGCGGCTATTGACTACTGCACTGAGAATAATATCCCTATGGGCGCAATTTGTGCTGCACCGTCGATTCTCGGACACAAGGGTGTACTTGACGGCAGAAAGGCTGTATGCTATCCCGGTTTTGAAAAGGAGCTTCTGGGCGCAGAGGTCAGCATGACAGGCGTTGTAACTGACTGCAATATCACAACCGCAAGAGGCGCAGGCGTTGCAGCAGACTTCGGTCTGGAGCTTATCCGTGTTCTCTGCGGTGAGGAACTGAGCCTGAAAATAAGAGCTGCTATCATCAGCGACTGATATGATAGAAGCAAAAAAAGAACTGCGCAGGAAAATGAAGGCACTGAGAGCCGCTGTACCTGCTGCGGAAAAGGCAGAGCTTGACAGAAAAATACGTGAGAACCTTTTTTCATCTGAGGTCTACAGAAACGCTGACCTTCTGCTCACATTTATTTCTGTAGGCAGCGAGCCTGATACAAGAGAGATACTGCGCCGTGCATGGGCTGACGGTAAGAGGACTGCTGTTCCTAAATGTCTGCCAGAGCATAAAATGGCGTTTTATATAATAGAAAGCTTCGATGACTGTGTAAGCGGCGCATACGGCATACCTGAGCCTGCGTCCCATTGCAGAGAGGCTTTGCTTACAGAGGGAAATATTCTCTGTCTGGTGCCGGGACTTGCCTTCGACAGAAAGGGTGCAAGACTTGGCTACGGCGGAGGCTACTACGACCGTTTCCTCAGAAGCAATCCCCATATATGCGCTGTAGGCTGCTGTGCCGAGGGATTTATTGCCGAGGATGTTCCTGAGGAGGAAACTGACCAGAGACTATGGGGTCTGGTCACTGAAAAAGCAATGGAGGTAAACAATGGAAGAAAATAACAATCCGAACCGAAATGACGACCTGCTTAAGCAGATACTGTCGGAAACATCCGGCGAAGCACCGAAGAGACCTCAGCCGGTGCGCAGAGCTGTGATATCCCATGAGGCACCGGTGTCTATACCTGTACAGCAGGCTGCTCCGGAACAGGCTCCTGCAATGAACGCTGAGGAACCGGACATAAATGCGGCTGACATTTTTGAGGAAAAAACCACTGTACATCAGGCTGTAAAGACTCAGCCTCAGGTACAGACTGAGCCGCAGCCTGTGCAGGCACGTCCGGCTGCATATGATGAATCACTGTATGACGACCTTGACGGCATCAGCCAGACTCAGGTGCACCGCCGCAAAACATCCGGCGGAAAGGGCGGCAAAAAGAA
The DNA here is from genome assembly GCA_045580565.1 of Ruminococcus sp. Classification (GTDB taxonomy): domain Bacteria; phylum Bacillota; class Clostridia; order Oscillospirales; family Ruminococcaceae; genus Ruminococcus_C. The sequence continues at coordinate 6,581 of JAZNOB010000257.1, read as the reverse complement.
GAAAAAGCGCAAGGGTCTCCGTGCGCTCTGGTCAATTATTCTGACTATATTTATTCTGGGTATTTCCATTTTCCTTGCATATCTTATCATTACCTACGGAAGAGACGTTCTCGGTATCAACAATGACACCACGACAAAGATCATCACTATTCCCGAGGGTGCTGATACGCAGGAGATCGCAGAGCTTCTTGAAGAGGAGGACATCATAACCTATCCCAAGCTCTTTACCACCTTTGCAGGCTTCAGCGGAAAGGATATATACTTTACCGCCGGTGACCATGAGCTTCGTCCGGATATGGCTTATGATACCATTTTCGAAAATCTTGCTTCCCCATCACTGGGCACAGAGGATGTTGTGGATATAGCTTTCCCTGAAGGTATAAATCTCGTTGATACAGCAGAGCTTCTTGAGGATCAGGGCGTTTGCAGTGCCGACGAGTTCCTCGACTATTTCAATAATGAAGCGTTCTTCGGTCTTGAATATGAGGAGTACCTGCCCAGCTTTACATCAGATAAGTTCTATAAGATGGAAGGCTATATGTTCCCGGATACATATCAGTTCTATATCGGTATGGATGTAGACCTTGTATGCCAGAAGATACTCAGAAACTTCAACAACAAGATCACTGAGCGTGACTATGCACGTATGGAGGAACTGGGAATTACTCTGGACGAGACTATTATCCTTGCGTCAATTATACAGCACGAGGCTGGCTCTGTTGACCAGATGTCACGTATCTCCTCTGTATTCTGGAACCGTCTCAATAATTCCGATACGTTCCCCAAGCTTCAGTCAGACCCTACAGGCAAGTATGTAGAAGAAGTCATCAAGCCTCATATCAGCTCGTATAATGAAAAGATGTTCGACGCATACGATACCTATGTATGCAGCGGACTTCCTGCCGGTGCGATATGCAATCCCGGCTATGATGCTATTCAGGCTGCACTTTATCCGGCAGATACCGATTACTTCTACTTCTACGCAAATATCAATACAAAGGAAACCTACTTCTCGAGAACACTTGCTGAGCACGAGGCATGGATAGACAAGGTTAAGGGCAACCAGTATGTTGCTACCGAGCCGGCTGCTACACTTCCGTCTTCAGGCTCTGATACAGTAATTGCAGGTGTGGGTACAAGTACAGGTACAGGCACAGAAACTACTACAACACAGGCGGTGAATGGTAATATATGGTAAACAGTCCGATAAAGCGCCCAGAGGTGCTGGTTCCGGCAGGTGATGCTGAACGTCTGAAGGCTGCTATAGATTTCGGCGCAGACGCTGTATATCTGGGCGGCAAGCATTTTACAATGAGAGCTGCTCCAGCAAACTTCAGTGCGGAACAGCTTGCAGAAGCGGTTAGCTTTGCACATTCAAAAGGCGTCAAGGTTTATCTTACCTGCAATACGCTGCCGAGAAATCATGAGCTTAGTCTGTTCCCACAGTTTCTCAGTGAAGCACAGGCAGCCGGCGTTGACGCTGTAATTGTGGCAGATCTGGGTCTGCTTACAATGGTGAAAAAATATGCGCCTGATATGGAGGTGCATATGTCCACCCAGACAGGTATCGTAAATTACGCAACAGCCAATGCCCTCTATGAAATGGGCGTTAAGCGTGCAGTTCTTGCAAGAGAGCTTTCCCTGAAGGATATTGCCGAAATACGCAGAAATATTCCCGATGATATGGAGCTTGAGGTTTTCGTTCACGGTGCAATGTGCGTGTCTTTTTCCGGAAGATGTCTCCTTTCCGCTTATCTTACGGGCAGAGACGCCAACAGAGGCGCCTGCGCACAGCCATGCCGCTGGAAGTATCATCTCATGGAGGAGACAAGACCGGGTCAGTATTTCCCTGTTGAGGAGGATGACTCCGGCACATATATCATGAACGCCAAGGATCTTTGTATGATCGACTATATACCTGAGCTTGTTGAGGCTGGCGTAACAAGTCTGAAGATCGAAGGCAGAGCAAAGTCGGCGTATTATGTATCAGTTGCAGCAAATGCGTACCGCTGCGCTGTAGACGCATATCTTGCCGGACAGCCGCTGCCCCAGTGGGTTCACGACGAGGTGTTCGAGGTAAGTCACCGTGATTATTGTACAGGCTTCTTCTTCGGGCATCCTAAGGACTGTCAGCGATATGAAGACAACAGCTATCTGCGTGCGTCAGATGTAGTAGGTGTAGTTGACGAGTGCAGGGACGGCATTATCTATGCCACACAGCGCAACCGTTTCTTTGCAGAGGATACTATTGAGATACTTGCGCCCGGCAGGCAGCCGTATAAGCTGGAGCTTTGCGGCGAGCTTTACAATGGCGACGGTGAGAAGATAGAGACTGCAAATCATGCTATGATGAAAATGCAGATACCATGCACCGAGGAATTTCCTGCTGGTGCGGTTATCAGGAAAAAGGTGAACTAAAGATCAAAGCTGCTGTACCGTGTCGGTTCAGCAGCTTTTTTGCTCTGTGACAAATTTTGAGGGATGTAAATTGTAGTTTATGCGTGCAGGTAATAAAGTTTTTTTGGTGCAGCAATTTTTGCAAAAAATGCTGCCGTAGGGTCTGGGACGAGGAGTCCCAGATGATTGCGAAGCAATCATGTACCTGAAATTACAAGTTATTTTATCTAAGAGCGCAAACCAAATTCCGCATAGTAAAATGCTTCTCAACAAAGCAAAGTCAATCCAAGAAAGCCTTCTTACAACACGCAACAAAGCCAGATATGCGGAATTTCAAACGCAGCAGGAGAGAAGCACGAAGTGCAAGAATCCTGCGGACTGTACGAGTATTGTTGCCCTAAGAGAAATCACAAAGAAACATTCGTTGAAAATTTTCCACCGGAACATTTTCAAGATATACTTGACAATAATGGTAAACAAGGGGAAGCGGTCTTGTTCGCTTCCCCTCGAAATGCTGTCGCATTTCTCACCCCTTTCTCCGTGCGCCGAAAGCATGGCGCAAGGTGTTTAGCCGTCTGCGGACGGCGACAAGGGGTTATTCCCCGCAGTGCGGGGAAATGTCCGAAGGACAAAGGGGACGGGCTCGTGGAGCTCTCGCCCCTTGACCCCCGACCGCTTTTTTTGAGAAAAAAGCGGCGCAAAAAAACTTTTATTACCTGTGCGCTATTTTCAGTTATCTCGTGCGATAAACTATAATTTACCCCTACCGCCACCGAATCTTTATTATGTATAATCCACCCTTCCCCTCCATATTCTAACATCAGAATAATTCCGGAGGTATGATATGTGTACAAGTATTGCTCTGATAAATGAAAGCCTATATTTCGGGCGGAATATGGACCTTGATGGCGGCTTTGGTCAGCAGGTGGTCATTATGCCGAGAGAGTTCCCCTATGAAACAAAGCAGGAGGGTACGCTGGACAGGCACTATGCAGTAATGGGCATGGCTGCGGTCATTGATGACTGCCCTTTATATGCGGACGCAGTAAATGAGTTCGGCTTATGTGCAGCAGGGCTGAACTTTCCACAGAATGCCTGCTATTCCAAGAACCTGTGCTCATCACGGCACAATATCACTCCCTATGAGCTGATACCGTGGGTTCTGGGGAAATGTGCAGACCTTTCGGAAGCCGCAGAGCTGCTGAAAAATACAAGCGTATATGCAGAGCCGTTTTCCGAGGATGTTCCCCTGACGCCTCTCCACTGGCATTTTGCCGACCGGACAGGCTCGCTGGTACTGGAGGTCATGCGTGACGGAATGCACATCTATGATAATCCTGCCAACGTGCTCACCAACAATCCGCCCCTTGATTTTCATATAACAAATCTCTGCCATTACCTGAATCTCACGACGGAAGATCCGGAAAACAGCCTTACTTCGATAACCGGAGCCGAGCCTTTCGGCAAGGGACTTGGAAGCTTTGGTCTGCCGGGTGACTATTCGCCGGCATCACGCTTTGTAAAGGCTGCGTATCTGCTGAAAAATTCGCCGTTTTCAGAGAAAAGCGCAGTGAATACAGCCCAGGCAATGGCTGTCCTTGATTCTGTGGCAGTGGTGAGAGGAGCTGTAAGACACGATAACAGCAGCAGCTATTCTACTATATATTCAAGCTGCATCGACGCTGAACGGAAGATATATTATTATAAAACCTACAACAACAGTCAGCTCACCGGCGTGAAGCTCATGAACGAGGATATTGACGGACAGGAGCTGTGCAGGTTCTATCCGGAGATGAATCCGCAGATCGCTTGGGAAAACTGATGATATAACGCTGAAGTGCTGACTCAGGTCGTGCTTCAGCGTTTTTTGATGAGATCTCTGCAACCACACGCAAAGTTTTTGCGACTTATATAGTGAAAGCGCTTATCACAAGAGAAAGGAGTTATCCATATGGATGATGAAAGCATTATCGGGCTTTACTGGCAGAGGGATGAAGCAGCCCTGAGACTTACGGAAAAGAAGTACGGCAGCTATCTTGCGAAAATAGCTTACAATATTCTCAGAAGTCATGAGGACAGCGAGGAAAGCGTAAACGAGACATATATGAGCGCATGGAAGACTATTCCGCCTCAAAGACCGTCCAGCCTTTCTGCGTATCTTGCTAAGATAACAAGACGGATATCCATTAGCACGCTGAGAAAGCGCAGCTGTCAGAAGCGTATGCCGTCTGAATACATGGTTTCGCTGACAGAGCTTGAAGACTGCGTGCCTTCAGGAGGAACGGCTGAAAATGACGTGGATGCAAGACTTCTGGGCGAAGCTGTAAACCGGTTTCTGCGGACGCTTCCTGATGATACAAGAGACCTTTTTATATGCAGGTACTTTTTTTCAGATCCGGTCAGGGAAACTTCCGGCAGATTAGGAATGAGCGAGTCGAAGGCAAAAAGCATTCTGCACAGAACACGCATAAAGCTTAAAGCTTATCTGGAAAAGGAGGGCTATCTATGAGATGTGAGGACATAAGTGAAGCTATGAATATGATCGACGATGAGCTGCTGCTTCACGCAGCAGGCGTGAGAAACGGAGGAAAAAGACGTATGACTAAAAAAAATATGACTATTATAGCAGCGGCAGCGGCTGTACTTGCTGTCGGCGGTGTAACTGTTGCTGCCGGTGCGTCCGGAGGCTGGATGAAGGACATAAAAAACGGCTACGGTGCAATTACCGGTCAGGTGTACAAAGACGCCGATGAAGAAATCGGGCTTAATGTTATCAGTGCGGATGAAAAGGGAATATCAGTCATTGCGGAAATCAAAACTCCTGATAAGCCGCCGTATACAGCGCTCGATACGCTGAGGCTCGGAGATTACAGGATAATCGGCGCTGATGAATGTATAATTGCAAGCGGAGACCGGACAGAGCCGGCGGTACTGTCCGACGGTCAGGCTGTTATTTATATACCGGCAGACCTTTCCGGTTCAGGTGAGCTTCGTCTTGTTGCTGATGGATTCATAGGCGAAGCCAAGGCAGACCAGCCCCTTGAAATCGAGGGCACATGGGAATGCAGCTTTACTGCGGAATGACAGGCATTATTTGAGTATCAGTCATCTTTCCTCCATTGACACAGCCTTTCATTTGAGGTATAATATAGTTGTCAGACAACTCTTACTACAAACGAAAGGAGCAGGAAAATGCTGAAGATAACACTCAAAGTCGAAGGTATGATGTGTACGATGTGCGAAGCTCATGCAAGCCGTGCAATCGAAGCCGCATGGAAGGTAAAGAAGGTTACATCCTCTCACAAGGACAATGAAACCGTGATCATTACCGAGAATGATATTCCCGACGCAGACCTGGAGGCAGTGATCGAAAAGGCTGGCTACAAGGTTACTGCTGTTACAAGAGCGCCTTACGAGAAAAAGGGACTGTTTTCCTTTAAGAAATAATCAGAAGGTCCGTCTTTTGCCATATGGTAAGAGACGGATTTTTTATACCTGCATACATTCAGCCAAATGGCTTACGCTTTACCGTCAGGTGTATATGAGCAGTTTTGTCGAAATTTATTTAGGTTCTGTATCGGATGGTGAGGTAAATTGTAGTTTGCAGCTGGCGCCAGCACGTCGCTCAACGGTAATGGCGACGGCACGCCTCACCAAGGATGTTCGGTGAGCTGCACCACAGTCCACCCCACGTAAGTTTCTGCGTCCGGTGAGCGCACACAAATGCCCCTCAAGGGGCGTTTAAGTCGTGCGTACGATTAAAAGTGCAAAGCGCACTGCCAAAAGGCTCCCCTTAGTAAGGGGAGCTGTCAGCGCAGCTGACTGAGGGGATTGTAAAAAGCGCAGTAACGCTGAAATTTCAGCCTACTTTTCTACCCGCAATCCCCGACCTCACGCCTTCGGCGTGACAGCTGCAAACTACAATTCACCAAAAAGAGGATGCCGTCATTGCAGCATCCTCTTTATAGTTAAAGCTTTTTAGTCATAGTCACATGAGGGCAGTCCTGTTCTACAGTATACTCACCGGTACTTTCGTAACCGATCGCTGTGTAGAACCCCTCTGCCTGACACTGTGCGGACAGTGTAACAGCTTTCGCTCCAAGCTCTTTCGCCTTTTCCTCCAGAGCGTTCATCACCATTCTGCCAACGCCTCTGGAACGGTATTCCTTTATCACAGCGACCCG
>JAZNOB010000256.1:0-6851 GCA_045580565.1 Ruminococcus sp. | reverse complement strand
GCCCGGATTTATTATCAATACAATTATTTTCCTTGCAGCAGTAGTTCTTCTTGTAACTCATGCGACTACACATCTTACAGTAGCGTTTATCGGTGTTGCAGTAGCGATCGTTTCTATGATAGCTGCGGGCAAGCACGTTCTGGAAATACTTAAAAAGGTAGACTACAAGACACTTCTTTTCTTCGTAGGACTGTTCATAGTTGTATGCTCACTGGAACACACCGGTGTACTGGAGATCATTGCTGAATTCATCCAGAAGATCAGCGGCGGCAATGTATATCTGATGGTTGGTATCATCATCTGGATATCCGCTATTGCAAGTGCATTTATCGACAATATTCCTTTTGCAGCAACAATGGTTCCGGTTATCAGGGCACTGGCTGCAACCACAGGGGTAAACATCGATGTACTTGCGTGGTCACTGGCTATGGGTACTGACGTAGGCGGCAGCGCTACACCTATCGGTGCTTCTGCAAACGTAGTTGGTACATCAGCGGCTGCCAAGGCAGGTCATCCTATCGGCTGGGGAACATACTGCAAGAAGATGGCTCCTGCTACAATTATAGTGCTTGCTATCTCTACACTTTACATATGCGCTGTTTATCTGTAAGAACAGCTTTACCTATAAAATGACAGGAGAGTGAAATTTATGAGCAAACAAATGATCATTTCAATAAGCCGTGAGTACGGAAGCGGCGGTCATGAGATCGCAAGAATGCTGGCAGAACGTCTGGGTGTATCATTCTATGACAGAAATATGCTTGATGAGATTGCCGATGAAATGGATGTAGACGTAGAAAATCTCCACAAGTACGATGAGAAGCGCAAGCTTCCCATTATCCGCAGAACAGTAAGAGGTCATTCCAATTCACCTGAACAGATCGTAGCTGAGTTCCAGTTCGATTATCTGAGAAAGAAGGCTGAATCCGGCGAGTCCTTCGTCGTTGTAGGACGCTGCGCTGAGCATATTCTCCGTGAATACTCCGGTATGATCCCGATTTTTATTCTCGGTGACGAGGATGAAAAGAGCAAGCGTGTACAGATGGTGCGTAATGTATCTGACTCTGAAGCAAGAAGCATTATGGCTCGTCACGACAGAACACGTAAGTACTACCATAACTATCACTGTCCCAATAAGTGGGGCGACTCCAGAAGCTACGAGATCTCCATCAACTCCAGTAAGCTTGGTCTTGATGCTACAGTAGAGCTTCTCATGGATTTCATCAGAATCCGTATGGAGGGTACTGAAAAGTAATCAGCAAGGCAGCTGCGGTCAGATGATCACAGCTGCTTTTTGTTGACATATTATGAAGAATGTGCTATAATTGTAATATTAAATTTCAGGAGGAAGATTCATGAATTATGCAATAAAGCTTATGACTCTTGGTCTGTCAGGTGCGGTTCTTGCAGGAGTGGCTGCCGGATGTGCTGAAAAATCAAGCGTTACCGAATATAAGGGTGATGAATACAGTGCAGAATATGAACAGCCAGACTCGTTCGTGTCAGACGATGGTGTAGCTGATAATCTTGCCGGCTATGAGAAAAGTGACCAGGTCTATACGCAAACCATTATGGTTTATATAGTAGGCTCTGATCTTGAAAGTGATTCAGGTGCAGCGACGCTTGATATGACGGAAATGGAAAAGGCTTTTCCTGAGTCAGGCGATCATCATATCGTTGTATGCGCAGGCGGCGCAGATGAATGGAAGAATCCTATCATTGATCCGGACAAGCTCACGACCCTTCACCTTGATGAGGACGGGTTCAGTGTTGTATCCGTGACAGACGCTGAGAATATGGGCGAGCATGAGTGCCTTCAGCAGTTTATCACTGATACCATGGATACTTATGATACTGACCTGTACAGCCTTATCCTGTGGGACCATGGCTCAGGCCCTGTGCTTGGCTATGGTGTTGATGAGAACTATGGGGATATACTTTCAGTTGTGGAGATGAAGAAGGCTCTTGAAAATTCAGTGGGACAGTCCGGCAAGAAGCTTGAATGGATAGGCTTTGACGCCTGCCTTATGAGCTCACTTGAAATGTGCGACGCATTTGCACCGTATGCCAATTATCTCATATCCTCTCAGGAAACCGAACCGGGTTTTGGCTGGGATTATTCCTTCCTCAGACATCTTGACGATCCGGGCATGGACGGCGCCTATATGGGACGTGAGATCATAGATTCCTACACCAATTTCTGCGAGGCTGCTATGGATAAGGGTCTGATGTATTACACAGACCTTACTCTTTCCTGTCTTGACCTTACGAAATATGATAAAGTGGAGGAGACATTCAGCAGCTTTTTCGGCGAGCTTGAAAGCGGACTTACTATAGAAACATTCCCGCAGGCGGTGAGAAACCGGAGAAATGTAAAGGAATTTGCGGAATTTACTACCGGCTATAACTACAGTCTCGTTGATGCGGTTGACCTTATCGAAAACTTAGCGCCGAATGATTCTGCCCGTGGGGATGCAGCTGTTGCAGCTATCAGGGATTTCACGGTATATATGAGAACTAATGTTGACAGGGCACATGGCGTATCACTCTGCTATCCATTTGGTGCTGATTCAGGCTATCGTGAATGCTGCTTTACAGTTCAGGAATTTCTGGGATTTGCGGAAGGATATACTGATTACGTTAACAGTATCTATTCATTCCGAAGCGGAGACAGGATCATTGACGACTGGGATCTTTCCGGAGCAGAAAGCTCCGTACATAACGTAGCTACTCCGTCCTCTGGGGACAGCGGAGCTGCGCTTCCTAACAGAAAGGATATCAGACTCCAGCTTACAGAGGAGCAGATGGCAGGCTTCGGCAGTGCCAGCTACTATATTCTCTGCAAGGCAGATGCCGCCGGTTATGTGACAGCTGAGGAAGACGAACGTGCGGAGGATATGTATATATTCGTTCATGGCGGCAAGAATGCAGTAATGGATCAGTCTGGTGCGCTTCATGCGTATTACAGCAATAATGTTGTATACATGAAGAATGAAACTACCGGCGAGCTTTCTGAAATGCCCATGGTGCTTATTGACAACGATTCATCAGCTGAGGAAAAGCGTTATACCTGTTCAGTTGTTCTGACTTACGTAGGTGAGGAGCTGGAGGATTGGGAAACAGAATCAGCCCAGCTTCAGATAGTTGTTGATGAAAACCATCCTGAGGGCGAGATCAGAAGTGTTGTTCCCATACAGGATGCAGACGAGATCCAGTATGCAGGCAAGCAGCTCCTGTCCCTTGACGACTACAGCTATATGTCTGTTGTAGGAAGCTGTAATTATCTTACACGTGATGACGAAGGCAGACTCCTGCCCTTCTTTGAATGGGAGGACTCCGGATGGCTCATGGGCTTTGAGCAGGATCTTACCGAGGGATATTCTCTTGATGTAACTGATATAAAGAATCCTGAGAATTATTACTGTATGTTTGTTGTTACAGATGTACAGGGCAACCAGTCGGTATCAGAGCTTATACCTCTGGCATAAATACAATAAGCAAACGCCTGTCCGGAGACAGGCGTTCCAGCTTGTAGAAAAACCTATTTAGCCTCCCTTGTTAAAGGGAGGGGGACCGCAGCGAAGCTGTGGTGGAGGGATTGCAAGTCCTGAAAAGCTCCGAGTTTATGCACTTTTTGCAATCCCTCAGTCACGCCTTCGGCGTGCCAGCTCCCTTTCACAAGGGAGCCTTATTTGGAAAATCCGACTTTTTCGATAGACTGAAACGCCTGTCCGGAGACAGGCTTTCTTTTTGTGATATTATTCTTCCTCTTCAATAACGACCTTTTTCAGTACGACTTCACCCTTATCAAGGTAGGTGACATTGCCGCTTTCGTCGTATGCCATATAGTTGAACAGGATTATCTCAAGACTTGAACAGTTGTCGGGAACTGTAAATGTAACTCTCAGCTCACCGTTTTCGTCAAATGTGTGTTTTCCAAGCTTTGTGTCATCATTGTTGAGCCACATACCAGCTGCTCCGGTATCAGGATTGATGGCGGCTGTATCCCAGTATCCGTAAACAAGCTCCAGACCACGTGCGGCTTCACCCTCAAATACAAGTGTGAGTTTCTTGCCGCTCATGCCGTTTGCGATTCTCCACTGACCAGTCTTTGTAGCCCAGAAAGCCGCCAGTTCTTCCGGGTCAACGGGTGTATCCCAGATGCGGAGTGTTTTCTTCAGAATGCTAAGGTCGAAGATGTTTACTCTGCCGTCACTGTTCATATCTGCATTTTCAAGAGACACGGAAACGTTGGGTACAGCGGCGAGATATTCCTGGAGTGCCATAACATCCGCTGCATCCACTGAGCTGTCTTCATTCACATCGCCGGCAATGGCATACTCATTGCCTGTAAGCTCTATCTGTACAACAGACAGAGCAGGTATCTCAGCCGTAAATGCATTGCCTGTGATGCCGTCAACAGTGTCAAGCAGCTTTATCTCACTTGAATCTCCGGTGATGCCGTATATTTTAGCGGAGGTGTATTCGGCATCAGAGTCGATGGTGATATTTGCCTTCTGAACATCCGTCATATTCTTGTTAGTGAGGACGATGTTCATTCTGGATTCATCAGAGCCGTGGATAGACGCATAAGCAGTACCCTGAGTAATATCAGAAGTAGAAGCAGTAACGAGGGTATCACCGAAAGCTGAACCGTTATAATCATAATTGGTGTAAAGATCCAGCGCAGACATCTGGTAGCTGATGTCGGAGCTTAAAGCCCAGAGGTTTGAAACGTACACACCCTGCTGCGCAAATACGCCCAGAGCGTCAGCAGTAGATACAGCACCGGAGATATGGTCGCCGCCGCCGAAGTTATATTCAGTAAGGGCAAGCTTTGTGCCGGGATAATACTTGTCTATGGATTCATTCACCTTTGTGAGTACCGGCAGATAAGGCTGCTGATACTGACCGATCCAGCTGTTTTCGATATAAGTGCTGTCCCAGAGAGTACGTGGAGACTGAAGTCTTGCCTCTATGCAGTCAGTATGGGTGTGGTCAGTGCATTCCGTAACACGACACTGTCCCTTTGCTTCTGAGTAGTAGTGCACGTCGATAACGTCAACAAGTCTCTTTCCGGCTTCCTCCTCAGCCTTTCTCATTTCGTCAAGGTAGTAGGAGATAAACCAGTCATACTCATCTGAATGTTCTTCCCAGTCGGGCGCACTGCTGAAGCCTGTGTAAGCGCCGATGCCGAAAAGTGCCAGACCGAATATTTCAGCCTTAGGGTCAACATTCTTTATAGCTTTAGAATAATCTATGGACTTTGTAACGATCTCCTCACAGGTGACCTTGTCAGGGTGCATTCTCGCATGAGTAGAGCTCCAGAGGCTTGGTTCGTTGTCAAGGTTATACGCCTGATAGCCGGTATCAGTAGATGCGTCGCCAAGGGTGTTCACCAGATAGTTTACATATTCATCCATGTATACGTAACCGTCAGTTTTATCAGGAGTCATTGAAAACTCTGAGCCTTTTTCCGGTTTCACCTCGATCCAGCGTGATGAGGGAGCGATCTGGTCTTCTGTAATCTCGCCGTCCTGATCGGCAGCAACGTAGCCTGCCATCTGGATAGTGGTTATCTTGTAGGGGACTTTTTTGGCAGCAGCCTCCTGAGCGAATTCTATTGCAGGGCCGCCGGGCACAGCCTGAAGCTCCTTATCAAAATCCACGAGATAGAGGTCGGAACTATGAAGCCAGTCTCTGCCGGCGTTTGAGTAGTTTGTCTCCCAGTTATATCCGGAGAAACGGTTGCCGCCCTGTCGTGCTGAACCGGGAGCTGTTGCATTGTAGAGATATTTTTCTGAACGGAACTGGCTGTTTACACCATAAAGATACGGGCTTATAGCCTGACGATATCCGTCGGTGCTTACCGCTACTGAAAGCTCGTATTCGCCGGCTGCTGATATGATATTATGCGACATTCCCGATGTAAGGGAAACGCTTACGATTACTGCCGCTGTTACTGCTGAGAATATTTTTTTACTCATATATACCATCCTTTCATGTAGTGCGAACGTAACATATATCCTTATTATAACATATACTTCCAAATAACACAACAGTTTTGGTGAGTTTTTATGCTATATAAACAACAATTTCTGATGCAGCTTCTTTGCTTGTCAACTGCATAAATACAGAGGGTACGACCAGAAATCGGTCGTACCCTCTTTTTCTTTGGATATTATATTTCTGTACGAAAATCATCAGCTACATCTTCATACAGGTTTTGATATGCTTGATTAGTTTTCAGTTGATCTTACGAAATAAGAGTTGCTATAAGCTCTTCCCAGGTTGGAGAGAGTCCAGCGCCGTTCTGTGCATAGTAGGCAAGGATCAGAGCTGCGTCCTGAATGGTTATGATACCGTCAGCGTCAACATCAGCATATGGGAAGATGCTTTCGTGATCTTCCTGTGTGCCGCCGAATATCGGCTCAAGACCTGCGCCGGTTTCTGCATAGAACTGAAGTACTTCAGCAGCGTCTGAAATATCAACGTCTCCGTCTCTGTCAACATCGCCCAGGAGTCCATCTGGTATAGGCTCGGTTACTGTCGTAGATGTTGTAGTAACAGATGTTGTGAGCGTTGTAGTGCTTGTGCTGATTGTGGTAGTGGTTGTAGATGCGGTTGTGCTTGCAGAAGTGCTTGTAGTAGTTGTTGTTGCAGAATTTGTGGAGGATGTAGTGGTAGTAGTTTCGCTTGTAGTAGTGGGCTTAGTGGAGGATGTAGTGGTAGTAGTCTTGCTTGTAGTAGTGGGCTTAGTGGAAGATGTAGTGGTAGTAGTCTTGCTTGTAGTAGTGGGCTTAGTGGAAGATGTAGTGGTAGTAGTCTTGCTTGTAGTAGTGGGCTTAGCG